>JAJFJJ010000045.1 GCA_021774195.1 Nitrosomonas sp.
CCTAATGTCGCCACGATGCGCGGCCCTTTTTTATCCTGTAACCGGCCTGCAAATATCATGATCAACGCGAATGTAGCCAACGCCAAAGAAAAAATAATCTGAGTCTGCGTTGTCGTGTAGAGGAAAACTTCTTTGAGCGGATTGACGAAAACGCTCCAGCTGTAGATAGCACCAAGGCAAATCTGAACTATCAATGCACCTAAAACCACCAGCCAACGGCTTCCAAGATGTTCCATTTTAAGGATGAGTATTTGGAATATATTTCACTTCGCGGTACATTGTATTTAAATTAAAGTTGGCTGCCCATGCACTTCGACCATCTTGGGTATTCAGTTGAAAACTGAGTCAAGACGTAGAAACCGCAGAGTACTGGATATAGAAAAAACAAATGCTATTTTTTAGAGTGAAATATACGTTAAGCAAGATATCCGGTCAAACTCGTTGCTGAGTGGATATTGCTAAGTTAACGCCCATAGGGTGCTAACGGCGATGATTTGTCAGTAACGGCGTAAGCTTTAGAACGAGGAAAAGTAAGCGTGGATCAATGAGTCTAAATAAACTCTTCCATCAAATAAAAAGCCCGGCACAAGAGGCCGGGCTTTTTATCAAATCAAGTAGCCGATTAAGGCGCCTGTATATTCGATGCTTGCTTACCCTTTTGACCTTGCGTTACGTCAAAGGTAACCTTTTGACCTTCTGTCAGTGTCTTGAAACCACTCATATTGATTTCGGAAAAGTGCGCGAACAAATCATCACCACCATCATCAGGTGTAACAAACCCAAAACCTTTTGAATCGTTAAACCATTTAACTGTACCTGTTGCCATGTGATTATTTCCTTTTTAGAAATGATGGAATTAACTCCCAGAAAACTACCTGAATCGAAGATTGCACATGGAAAACCAGTACTGCAAAAGCTTTGAATCAAATATCTTGAAATCTTATACACGGGTTATGGTTAAAAGTCTAGCAAATTCGGAAATAAGAGTTAACTTAAGAAAAATTATCGAAGAATGCCTTAAAAAGGCGTTCTGCCTCCCGGTTTCAGTATCAAAACAAATTTAGTCAAGTGGTTCACGACAGAATGCGATCCAGATTTGTCGCTTCGTTGCCTGAAAAGTGGAGAATACAATCAGATATTTGTGCTATTTTTTCATAAACTGTAGGGAGTAATTTTAATTCGTCCTGAATTTTCTAGTTTTCACACAGTCTGATCCCATTGAAGTCATTCACGCCTATGACTAGAGACAACCTATCAGGAGTACTAGTCATGATCACCTTTAGTGCTGTGACGATCAGACCAGAAGTAATGCACTTAATGCAATATTCTATTCTGTTTTACATTATACTTTTTTAAGTCATTATTGAGACTGCCGTCCAAACAGAACCCCCTACCAACTTAATCTAATAGAAATACCATGAAACGACGTACTTTATTACAAAGTTTTGCCGCCTTAACCGTTCTGCCGCTGATTCCAGCGTGCTCACGTTCACAAGTGATTGGTGAAGCATCCAGCCCAATTATTCCGCTCAACAAACCCAACAAGGAATGGCGCGATCTGGTGTCACCTAGGGCGTATCAAATCCTGTTTGAGGAAGCAACCGAACGGCCGGAATCGAGCAATTTGGTTTATGAAGAACGTGAAGGTACGTTTGTTTGTGCCGCGTGTTACTTGCCGCTGTTTGAAAGCGCACATAAATATGAAAGTTGGACTGGCTGGCCGAGTTTTACTCAGCCTATCGCAGGGCATATTGCGACAAAACTTGATTTCAAAATGATTTGGCCTCGCACCGAATATCATTGCGCACATTGCAGAGGCCATCAAGGCCATTTATTTAGCGACGGGCCACCGCCACGTGGAGAGCGCTGGTGCAATAACGGCATTGCACTACGATTTGTACTAAAAGAAGAAGAACTACCAGCGCTTAGAACATAGGAGCAACAAAACCAAACCACATTTAGTTATTATTGTATTAGTAATCATCCCCAGTTCTGGATGACTCAACACATTCATCTTGCTCCAAATTCATGTTGATAGTTTCGTCACATTCAGGCTGTACTATCTCAACATAATCATCTTGATACTCCACATAGATCAACATTGCTAACGATATAAAAAACAATGCTACCATCAAACTTCTGTCACTCATTCTGTCTCCATAAACAATCGGTTAGTACAAAACCGGCAGTGGCCCACAACGCCGTAAAAACTGTTACAACTGAGAAATTCTACCCTAAAACCCTCAGTTGGTTGATATTTCGAGTAGGAAAAATTAATGGGATAATTGTAAGACAATAACGATTTTAAAAATCATGAACTAGAATAGTCCAAAAAATCTTTCAGCACTTTAATGATGTAATCAATATCTGCAAGCGTATGATTGGCATTGATTTGAAAACGTATTTCCTCGTCCCCTTTTGGCACCACTGGGTAGTTTAGCCCGGTCGCTAAGATTTTATTTTTGAAAAGATATTCGATCAGCTGAGTCGTTTTTTTTGTGTCACGAAGCACCAGCGGCGTTACCGCATGTTCACCCGGAATTGTTTCAAAGCCCAATTCGGTCAACCCTTCTTCAAAGCGTGCTGATAAGCTGCGCAACTTGTTTAAGCGTTCCAAACCTTCTGCACTATCAAGTATCTCTAGCGATTTCTTTGCAGCTACCGCTTCGGCCGGCGTAATTGGGTTTGAATACACATAAAAAGGTGAGGTTTCCCGTAAATACTCGACAACAGCAGCCGATGTCGTGATGTAACCACCATTGACCCCTAATGCTTTTCCGAGAGTGGCAATCAGTATATCCACTTTACATTTGGTGTATTCTTCAGTTCCCCGCCCTGTTTTACCAAAAGCACCGATCCCATGAGAATCATCAGCAATCGTAATTATCCCATCATCAAAGTTTGATTCATATTTTCGACAAATATCAACGATTTCATTCAGCGGGGCATGGTCACCCCGCATACTAAAAATACCATCAGTCACCACTAAAACGCGTTTAATCTTTACATCATTCTGGTTTTCGTTATTTGATGCGTAGGTACCTAGAATTCGCTCAAGTTCGCCCATATCGAGATGCTTATAAATCTCTTTTCCGGCTGGGTGCGATAAACGAATCGCGTTAATAATACTGTTATGATTTAACTGGTCGCTCACCACCAATGTGTTTTTGTTGATTAAAGCCGGAAGTACGCCCATAACAACCGCATACGCTGCACTATAGATCATGGCCGACTCTCGACTGTGAAATTCAGCCAGTCGCTGTTCGAGTTCGATATGCGGTTGATAGGTGCCTGAAATAAAACGAACGGCACCAGGGCCGGTCCCGTAATCTTGTACTCCTTTTTCTTCCGCATCGATTACTTCAGGATGCAAAGAGAAGCCGAGGTAGGAGTTTGAATTCATCAGTAAATAGGCGTTTTCATCGCCCATCAGAAAATGGCGCGGCCCGAAATCTTGGTCTTCCGACGCAGTGGGCAATTGACCCCTCTTAATCCAGTCGGGAACAGCAATCTTTGCGATTACTTTTTCAGCGCCTTTTCGGGCGCCCATTTCTTTCAATTCATGTAACTTTGTTGCGCACTGTGAGTTTAATTGATCAAGTGACATGCTAGCTCCTTAAATTAGCGGCAATATCGATATGATAAACATTCAATGTCATTTCCGGACAATTTGATAACCCTTTCCATCAAACCGCCAGTTTTTGCGATAAGTGCTTAATCATGTCCTTTGTCATTTCTTCCAGATCGTACTGATGTTGCCAACCCCATTCTTCCTGCGCAGCCCCATCATCCATATGTTGCGGCCATGAATCGGCTATTGCTTGTCTGACCGGATCAACTTGATAATTAATCAAAAAATCAGGAATATAATATTTTATTTTTGCAGCCAGCTCTTCAGGAGCAAAACTCATAGCAGTAATATTAAACGAATTGCGGTGTTTTAACCGTTTCGGGTCAGCTTCCATTAATTCAATCGCGGCACGAACGGCATCTGGCATATACATCATATCCAAGTAAGTCCCTTCTTGTAAAAATGATGTGTACTTTCTTTTTTGGATGGCGCGGTAAAATATTTCTACCGCATAATCTGTGGTCCCTCCACCAGGAAGCATTTTATACGAGATTAAGCCAGGGAAACGGATGCCCCGGGTATCTACACCGAAACGGTTAAAATAGTAATCACACAAAAGTTCACCGGACACTTTACATATTCCATACATGGTATTTGGGCGTTGAACCGTATCTTGCGGTGTATTGTTCCGTGGCGTGTTTGGTCCGAAAGCACCGATAGAGCTTGGAAAAAAAACAGCACATTTATTTTTTCGACTAACCTCTAAAACATTAGATAGTCCCTGCATATTGATTACCCAGGCAAGCTGAGGTTTTTCTTCCGCAACTGCCGATAAAAGTGCCGCTAGATGAAAAATTGTGTCTATCTGATATTTTGTGACGACTTCTTCAAGTGATTCAATACTGGTCACATCAAGCGTGACATATGGCCCCTGTTCTATAAAAGCCTGTTGTGGTACTCTTTTATGACCCGCTGCAACTACGTTATCTCCACCATACTTCTTGCGTAGCGCAGGAACCAGCTCAGACCCAATTTGTCCGGTACTCCCAGTAACCAGTATTTTCTTCATATTATTGTTCGACCACGTAGATCTCAACTCGACGATTAATTGCTCGGTTTGTAGCCGTATCATTTGAAACGATCGGTTCATAAGAACCCCGCCCGTCAATACTAATCCGCTGAGATGGTACGCCGCCACGCTGCACGATGTAGTCGCGTGTACTCGCAGCGCGATTTACCGATAGTGGGTTGTTGACCTTATCATTACCTGAATCATCCGTATGACCGATGATGGTCACATGTGTATTTGGATTTTGCAGCAAGCTTACGGCAAAACTGTCTAGTATCGGTTTCATATTTGGTTTAATCTGAGCCTCACCAGTATCAAAAGTAATATCACTTGGGATATCCAGCTTTAATCGATTATCCTGCGTTTGCGAGACTTGCACACCCGTACCTGCAGTGGCCTGTTCCATTTGGCGTTTTTGTTCTTCCATTTTTTGCGACCATGCGTGCCCAGCTGCTGCGCCAACACCCGCACCGACACCGGCACCTATCGCGGCACCCTTACCATCACCCGCTATGGCACCGATAATTGCACCAGCACCGGCGCCAATCATTGCGCCTTGCGTTGTTCCGCGCTGAGTTTCGGACATATTTGCACAACCAGTTAAAATCGATAGAACAATTATTAAACAAACTTTTTTATACATATTGCCTCCATAATTTAATCAATCATGATGTTTATCATACCGCCAATTTTCTTATATATTGAACCATAAACAGATAGAAAACTAGCGTTATTTGATGAAGATAAAATCTTATGGACACCTCTAAAATTCAGTGTTTAACCAAATGCAAGACTTGGGAAAAATTTTGCAGCGTGACATAGAGTGAAATGCAAGAAAGAAATTTTATCGTAACAATGCAGCTGGGACAAAATCTAGATTCTATGAGATCTCCATATCTTTGATTCTATAACCTTTAGCTGAACAATACCTGAATCGTTGGATATAAGAGCATCTCTTTAGATTCAGAGTTTTAAACAAGATAAGGAGAGAATAAAAAATGTTGTCGCAGCATATGATTGATATGTAAGAAAACATTTTTGTGAGCAACAAAGTATTGTAAAGAAACGGGGTAAGCAGGCAATTCGCTTTGCGGATGCTCGCAAATATGAATTTTTAGAGATGCACATAAGCATCATCTGACAGATCAGTTAGTATTTGATTTAACGATTAAAAAGAAACGGCGTACAATTTTAATTAATAAGACGGAATGTTTTTATAAAAAAACACTTGATCATCTTAGAATCATGCCTATAATTCGGTCAATTTTTAAATTTACACTCATCTAGGAGGCCATCATGTTTACAGTAACTAACTTTTTTTCGCCAGCTAATTCAGTTCACATCCATATCCCCGTAACGTAGCCATCTTTCAAGGAAAACACTCATGATCATACCAATTTCCTCTGCTGCTCTGCGAGAAAACACCCCCTCTGAAGCGCTATTTGATACCCACTCTGAAGTCAGTCTAGATTTTAAACATGTCCAGAAGCAGTTATCAAATGGATATAAAAAACCTTTTCTACTCATTGACAGTAACATCATTCGGCTTAAAACACGTCGATTCAAAGCAACCATGCCACGTGTTCATCCACACTATGCGGTAAAAGCCAATCCTGACCGACGGGTGCTTCAAACACTCATTGAAGAAGAAGCTAGTTTTGAAATTGCTTCAATTAATGAACTAGATCTATTGTTAGAACTTGGCATACCCGCTTCCGAGGTTTTCTACAGCAACCCAATTAAATCAAGGGCCTACCTCGAATATGCGGTTTCTAAAGGGGTTGAGTGGTATGTTTTAGACAGCGTTGAGGAATTACGAAAGATTGTCAGTGTTAAGGTAGATGCTAAAATGTATTTGCGTATTGATACGCCAAATATCGGTAGTGATTGGCCATTAGCAGGAAAATTTGGCGCCCATCTGGCCGATATCAATGAAATTATTACTGAAGCTGCTGCACTTAATGCAGACCTTGCCGGTGTCACATTCCATGTTGGGTCGCAGTGTCGTAACCCACAAAACTGGCGGGTCGGTATTGAACGCGCTATTGATATCTTTAGTGAAATGCTTACGGCCGGCCTAAATCCACGTTTATTAAATATTGGCGGCGGTTTTCCGGTTCGTTATATCAAACCGATTCCCGCCATTGAGATAATCGCCAACGTTATTAATAAAGCAATCGCAAAATTACCAGATCATATTCGTATTATTGCAGAACCAGGACGCTATTTGGTATCCGATTCGGCTTATTTCGTTTGCCGTGTTGTCGGTACTGCCACTCGTAATGGAAAACGCTGGATGTATTGGGATGCAGGAATGTTCGGTGGTGTCATTGAAATGACAGAAGGACTCCATTATGAAATCCTGACCGATCGTACGGGAAACAATATTTCCTGGACTATCGCCGGGCCGACTTGTGATTCTGTAGACACGTTAATGCAAGACGCATTATTGCCCCATAATATACAAGAAGGTGATTTTATATACATCCCCAACGCCGGTGCTTACACGACAGCATACGCCTGTAATTTTAATGGGTTCCCTTTACCTGATGTTTTTGTCATTTAACCGCAATTGAAAAGGCTGTGATATTTGTACGCTAACAATAGTCACTTCTAAGAACATCATATAATATCCTCCCATCCATCGATTGAATCAAGTTCAGGACATCCGGTCATGGCATTTGAAGCTAGCATCCCTGAGATTACAGCTGCTTCAACACTGCCTGCATTGATGCCGCAAATGGTCCAGTCTCCCGCAAGAAAAAGATTTTCAAATCCAGAGTCTTGACCATCTAAACGGTATTTAGTGCTACCTTTTAGAGAAAGGACATAACGTTCTGTGGGATCAATATTTGCTCGATGATATTGACTAACGATATTCTGACGTTCATTTAAATTTGGCCAGAAAACTTTCATGTTCTCCCCTACCAATTGTTTTGATTCTTTTTTGACTTTATCTAAAGCAATTTGAGGCTCGTCTTTTTCACTAGAAGGCGGTATGCCGCCTTCTAGTGGCCCGCAAAAATAGGCAATATTCTTTACATGATCTGATGCTGGCCAATTTTCATGTGGGATAAGATGAGTCATGTCAGCCCAGGTATTCAACGGATCAATAAACGCATCCATAACAGGACTTTCTTTATCCCAACCCAGTTCTTTTAAATCCTTATTAAGCCAGGCTTGATATGCCATGGTACGAACAGTGCCTACATTTTCAACGGTTTCTTTCCATTTCTCATCAGCATCAATCAATTCAGAACAGAGATAAGGAATTGTTGCTAGCGATGCGCCAAAGAGAACTTGATCAAAATCTTCACCGGCTTTTAATCTGATTTCTTCAACATCTTGCCATGTGGTGTAGAAGGATTCTAGATTTATATTTTCATTTTTCAGTGCGTCACCCTCCACAAGCTGTTCATAATTTGGAGTGCTTGGCCAGCAAGGTAGATCGTGAACGATTACATATGGGTCATATTCATTGCCATTTTTAATGGTTGCTTGTTTTCCGATAGAAATAGACTCAATAATTTTTTCACCACTGGTTGATGTTCCGACGCCCAGGTTTTTAACCTTGTGAAAATATTTGAATTTAACGCCTCTCTTTTCGAGTACTTGATGTAACGGGGTAAAGACGGTGTCCCCCATCCCTGCTTGCATCTTCCAGAAAATTGACCCTTTATAGGTAATGAATATTCTAAAAATAGCTCGTATGGCTGTACCTGCCGCAAAATTTGGTTTTGATACTTCACCGTTTTCATAGGCAAAAACCAGATCATAAAGTGCTTGAATTAAAGGTGAATTTACTGTGATCTCTTCCGCATCATGATGTCGGAGCCATTCACGAAAGTCTTTATCATCAAGTTTGCCAAGTTTATCTTCGTGGAACAGCACATCATCTTCTATTAAGCCTGATACTATGGTTAAGCCCGTGTCTAGAAGAATAAAGACTCTTCTCAACTCAAGATCGTGTTCGATCACGCCTTTTAATGCCGGGTATAGCAGCTCTTTCAACTGGACGATTAATTCAAGCAACACTTTAATCTGCTCTTCTGAATGATTATTCACCTCTTTGCCCATGACAACTAAATGTTCAGATATTCTTTTAAAATGAGCTTCTAAAAGTGGGCTAGCAATTTCTAATGCAATTCGAGCTATATCAAATGCTAGATGTGACAATGAGGCTGTTTTTATAGCATGCTGAGCGCTTCTCAAAGCAGAACGTGTTGTATTTAAGGCATGATTGGCAACTTCAAGTGCTATTCTTGGGGAAGGTGCTGTTTTTAAGGAAAGTCGTACTGTTTCAAGGGCTAGACGGGCAGGTTCTGGCATAACAGTTTCTAGCGTGCGTTGAGTCGATCCAAAAATCGTATTCACTTCTTTGACAAAGTTCCCAACAATCGAACCAAAAACATCCTCTTTTTTTTCTGATGAGACTTCCGCTTTATTGCATGGTGTATGTGGTGAATCAAAAAGGGTGTTTTCCACCCAGTTCATTGTTGTGACAATGTAATCCCACATGGATGGCAAAGGGTCGCCTTTGCCTGGAACTTCACAGTTCTCAGGGAAGTTAAATTCCCATGGGTACCATTCATCCTGAAATTTTTGTGCGACAACCACATTATTATGTTTCTTGAAAGCTTCTGTCCAGGTAGCAAGCGGTGCGCCCGGTTTTCTACCCAGCTCTTGATAAGCTTGCTGCATCACCTTAAAGGCATTATTGTAAAATCCAAGCCACACATGTAAGCCATGTTCTTCAATTTTGCCATCTCTCTGATTTCTACCACTTGCACCCTTGCCACCAAGACGCCAACCCATTTGATAAACCGTGATGCTTTCATAGAGCTCTTGCCAGTCGGGCCTATTAGTTATTTCAAATACTGCGGACATGGCACCTACGCCGCCGCCAATGACCGCCAGTTTTTTTGGTTTTTGGTTTGTTCTTGCTATTGTTGGCGTGGCTGTACCGGTTGCAATTTCAAAATTAAATTGGGTATAAAAACTGATGTTTGTGGATATTTTCTGATTTGCATCAGTTTTTAACCCTAAATCAGAAATAATGGGATGGCTGTCACAAGGGAAAATACTGATATCGAAGGCGTGATCAAAAATCTTGATATTTTTGACGTTTGTTGCTGTTGGTTCTGTTTCGACAATATATTGATAACAATTATCTTTTGGTTTGCAAGCATCCCTAAATTCCTTGAGGAATACCATGGGCATTTTCTTGTGTCGAAAATCATCCCATTCATTAGTAATGAGATCTTTAAATTGTATACCGCCAATTTCAGGATTTTTCATTAGAGAGAAAAGATTCTCGATGAGCTCGTCAAGCTCTTCTATCGCCTCACTAGCAAATCCTTGTGCAGTTACACCTGGTTTCTTTTCGATCTTTACCAAGCATTTTGTTACGGCTTCACTGTCAGCACCAAATTTCTCGATTAGCAACGTATCGACTGAAAATTGGTCCGGGTTATCCGGTTTAGGTAAGTTTATTTCTCCAAGACCTTTTGGAAAACCATATAATTCTCTGCCCATAGCCATAGCATATGGATTGTCTACCCATATATAAGGCATGTGCCAATACATTTCTTCTTTATCCTGATCAATGACCAGTACCCAGAAACCAATCTCCTGTTCTTTAAACCATCCCCAGTCCTTATACGGCTCTGTGTCAGAATACATTTTAGGGATGTTGATACAGGCGAGTAGCACGAATCCACCTGCCGGAACAAAGCGTCGGTTTTCACAAACCCTATCAAGCGGAGCATTTAGATATTTATCACAAACCCTGGTAAGCGCATCAATGTCAGCATCAAGAATAAAACCAAAAAAATCAACCGGGTCTGTTTTAAAAGGAGGAGCAAGCACAAGTTCCCCACCACGGTTAATGTAGTTAGATTCGCCCATAAAAGGTTTACTCCAGTATATGTGAAAAATGCGTTAATTATTGTCACTATTCAGCTCACCCTTAGAGTTCACCATTTCTGCGTTACAAAATGATCACTTACACCTGTAAACTCACATTTTACGCTTGAACTGATGAATTCTAGGGGCAATCAGAGCAGTTGCCGCAATACACTAACGTGTTACTAATTATTCAATAATGCTTTTGCTTCCTTGATCATCTTTCTGTCCAGACCCTCTTTAAAATTAGCCAGTGTATCTGCTAAAATATCTTTTGCCTGCGGTTCTTTATCAGAGTTTTTAAGTAATTTATATAGTGCTGTTGATGCCTGTAGTTTTCGAGACAAAGCATGATATTGCTGAGAAAGTTCTATGCCATGCACGAATGAAGTTTCCGCTTCAATCCATTTCCCATCTATCTTATGTAATTCACCTTTGATTCGGTGTAAATCGAGCTCTGATGCAACTTCGTTATTTTCCCTTGCCAGTATAATGGCTTGATCAACAATGTCATGTGCTTTTTTTGTTTGCCCATCTATCCCGAGTGCCTCTGCAAAAAGTCCCATAAACATTGGACGCAGGATGATAGAGTCCATCATATCCCAGCCGGCAAGACCCTGCTCGATATATTGTAGGCCGCTTTTCGGGTCACCTAACAGACTGACTGCCCAACCACGCACAATTGTTGCCGCACTTAACCAGAAAGGATATGCCTGCTCACTACAGTATGAAATGGTACGTTCAGCCCATTCTTTTGCCTCTTTATACTCGTTACCAAACATTCGTGTCATAAACTTAAAAGCCACTGACCAGCCGATGCTAAATGGGTGTTGAAGCGAATCGGCAAGTTTAATAGCTGTTTCGTTCTCAGCATGTGCTTTATCGAGAAAGCCCATATACCAGTAATTTAATGATCGATAGCAATGCGCAGCGACGCAAGGATCTTGTCCATACATATAGGCATGATTGCGATGCTGCATTGGGTTGTAGATTTCAATGGCCTTTTTAATTTCAGTGCTTGCGCTCTTAAAATCAGCCAACCAGAATAGCGTATTACCCAAGGTCCAATGTCCTTCAACAAGCATCGATGTATCATTTGTTTTCTCACCAAATGCCTTCATCTCAAGCGCGAGCGAATGTGCTTTATTAAGTTCAGAACGAACGAGTGAGTAAACCCATTGCCCCCATAGCGCCGTAGTATTAACAGGCATACCGTCATCCTGTTGCGATAGTTCATCAAGCTTTCGATAGGTTTCCCCAACTTCAGCATCACCAAATCCACGTGTGGCGATTAGTGCTGGACCCAGTGTTGAGCGCAACTGTACTTCCAATGAGTTTCGTTGCTGAGCATCGCGAATGGATTCAATCAGCGCTAAACCTTCATTTAAATGTGCGATAGATTCAATATTTGCTGAGTGTTGTAATGAACGTAAACCTGCTGCCAGCCAAAATTGTATTGCTTTTTCCGGCTCGAACGCTTTGGTGTAATGCTGCGCAAGTAATTCAGGTTGCGTTTCAATAAGATCAGGTGTGGCTATTTCAATAGATTCAGCAATCAGTTTGTGATAATTTTTTCGAGTACTTTTTAGTAGTGTTGCGTACGCGGTATCCTGTATGAGTGCGTGCTTGAATGAATAAAACGAATTAATTTTTGAATCGTGCTGAAAAAGTATTCCTGCTTCTACCAGTGTGTCAAGATCTCTACTGAGGTTATTATAATGTTCTCCCGGTATCGATTCTAACAGATCATAAGAAAACTCTCTTCCAATCACAGATGCGAGTTGTGCGACTTGTTTTGCTTGTGGGAGCCGATCTAGCCTGGCAGAGAGTGAATCTTGTATCGTTGACGGAACGTTAAGTGTATTAAAAGATTTCGATAGCTCATATTGCCCCCCTTCATGTATGAGTATTTTAGTTTCAATCATCGATTTAGTTAACTCTTCCAGAAATAAGGGGACGCCATCCGTTTTCTTGATAATATGCTTTGCCGCTTCTTTTGAGAGTGTTTTAGCATTTGAAACTTGTTGTATTATCTCGATCGCATTGGCTTCCGGTAGTCCCTTTAGTTCTATGGCGTGGATGTTGTCGCTCGGGCGCCATGACGGCTGAAAACTTGAACGATAAACAAGTAATACAAGGATTTTGTAATCTTGACACCGCTGCAAGAGGAAATTAATGAATTCTAGCGTAGATGGGTCAGACCAATGCAAATCTTCAAAAACAAAAAGTAGTGGTTTTTGTTGCGCACGTTGAAGAAAAATGGTTGCCAGTAATTCAATGGTTTCTTGTTTCTGTTTTTGAGGGGTAAATACAGGAAAGGCATATTTAGTACCGATCGAAACAGAAAGAAGTGAAGCAAGCAGTGGTACTGATGTTATTAAATCAAGGTCATATCGTATTAAGAATTCTTCAATTTTAGCAAGCTTTTCATCTGAAGGGTCATTCTTATTTAACGAGATTGTATTTTCTATAAATTGAATGATCGGATAAAATGAGCTGTTACGATGGTAAGGTGAACATTTTAATTCAACTAGCCAGGATGCCGATTCTTGATTGGTATATTCTTTAAGTGCAAGCGATATTCGTGATTTCCCGATACCTGCTTCGCCTGTTAAGAGTACAACCTGTCCTTCACCAGTTTGGGCGCTTTGCCATTTCTCACGAAGAAAATCCAGTTCTACTTCTCTGCCAATTAAAGGTGCTTCTCGATTCTGATTAGGATCGAACCGATTGGACACAGTTGACGCATGATTAATTCGATAGATGGTTGTTGGTCGAGAAATACCTTTCAGGTTATGCCCGCTTAATTCGACACCTTCAAAATATTCTTGCACGAGCTTATAGGTTTCATGACTGATATGTACGGTGTTTGGTTCTGCTGTTTCTTGTATTCTTGCCGCAAGATTAGGTGTTTTACCAATAATCAACCTTGATTCCAACGAGTCTGAATTGTCAACATCTCCTATAACAACTAATCCCGTATGAATTCCAATACGTACTTCAAGTGATACACCATACTCTTTTTTTATATTGGGACTTATCGTTTTTATAGATTTTATAAGGTCAAGCGCTGCTTGTACGGCACGGCGTGCATCATCCTCATGTGCTGCGGGATAACTAAAATAGGCTAAAACACCATCACCAATAAAGCTTGCTAGATATCCTTCGTAAAAAAAGATAGCGTCGGTACAGGCTTGTCGATATTGCCTAATAATTTGGCGGAGATCTTCTGGATCAAGTTGTTCCGAAAGGGAAGTCGAACCGATGATGTCAGAAAAAAACACCGTAAGTTGCCGACGTTCAACCAATGTTTTTTCTGATGACTTCTGTGTTTGTACAAGTAAAGAACCGCAATCACTACAAAACCTGGCGCTGTCTGGACTGATAAAACTACATTTTCGACAAATCATGATGGTTTAAACATTTATTATCCATGAAAAAGTTTGGGGAAAAAAACAAAAGAGTAACGAAGCATGTCGGTCAAATGAATCTATAACTTTTCCCCATCCCTTTATCAAATGATTTTTTGGTTTCTTATTCAAACTATGAATATACTTATCTAAACAAGCTGGACATCCGGCCTCAAGTCAACGGTATCAAATCAATCTAGGTAAATACTTTATCGCATCGACATACTGTAAGAATTAACCATTAGTTGAATCATCTGGTTATAAACTGTATTATAGACCGCTCGCATTATAAGGTTATGGCAAGCTAAGTCAATTGATTTATGCCATGCTTTTTTACTTTCAGTTTACTGAAAGTGGGCTAAATTCTACTGCATACAGGTTTTGATTGCTATCAAGATATGTTTTTAATACAGTTTTCTATACAATAATTTTGGTACTATACAAAAGAATAATTGCGCAAAAAATAGAAGCATACAACTAAAAAAAATAAATTGACAAAAATTAAAGTTTTCAAGTTAACTTCTCTAGTTCCATGTTTATTATTTTCAACCCAACTACTTGCCGGTAATGGCCCGCAACTTATCGGGTTCTCGGCTGAGTCAACAGCACTTGCAGGGTCTGGTCATGTTGCAATTGCTGATACATCGGCAATGAATACAAATCCTGCAGCCCTATCTTTAATCCAAGGTACTCGGTTGGATTTAACAGCGGGGTGGGTGCAGGCATTCTTCAGTCATTCAGATACTTTCGGCAATGATTCTGTCAGTGGACAAAATGATTTATATGCTTTAGCAAACCAAGGGTTTGCTACACGTATTGATTCAATACCCGGCCTGACGATTGGGGCCGGAATCTTTGCCCAGGGTGGGTATGGTTCTGAAAATCGAAACTTTAGAACTGCGTTTGGAACACGCGATGGAACCGCATCTTTTTTTCGTTATCTTAAGTTTTCGATCGCCCTCAGTTATGAACTTACTGAGAAGCTTAGCGTCGGAGTAGCCCCTAGCATTGGTTATTCTGATATCTCGCTAAGTTTATTTCCAGGAACATCTGTTGCGCCTTCAAGCGCACTTCCAAATGGATTTGCCGGCCTGGAAATGGCTAATCAGTGCTCCAAGTATGCCGGATTGGGCAGCCCGAATAAATGCGCTTCTGATGTGGTTTTTGGTGCTAAGGTTGGCTTCATGTATAAAATGACACCTTCATGGAACGTTGGCGCATCCTATACCTCACCAGTAAATCTTAATTTTTCCGATGGCCAAACATCGCTTAATTTCACGGAATTAGGACTAGGCAATGTGAACTATGATAATACGCGCGTAACCGGACTTAAGTGGCCTCAGCAGGTCGACTTATCAACCGCAAAGCGATTTAAAGAGCGTTTTCTTGTTGCATTCACTATGAGCTGGATCAATTGGGATTCGGTTAATAACTTAAAACTAGTTACCTCCTCTCCCGATAATGCATTGGCCCCTGCTCAGACAAGTTCGAATATTCCGTTTAACTGGAAGGATCAAGTTGCATTGAGTCTTGGACTCTCTTATACCGCTATAAAAAATGAGTCCTGGAAAGACAAAGATCGACTTGTGCTACGTTTTGGGTATAACTATAGTAGCAACCCAATTCCGAATGAAACTTTAGGTCCATTGGCCCCATTAATTCTAGAACATCACTTTACAGGTGGGTTTGGGTATCGATTTACGGAAAATTGGTCTTATGATCTTGGTGGTCTATACGGTATGAATAATTCTAAAAGATACACTAATGACGCTCTACCATTTGGCCCTAATGCAAAAGAATCGATAAATTTCTATCTTATTTACAATACACTGAGTTATCGATTTTGAGGGACTTAATCTAGATATTGCACCCAAGTCTTTACTTGCTAACTGATAACATGCACTGTTTCAAATTCAGATAAAAAGTTACTTATTTCTATCAGAACGTAATGAACCCTTAACAAAAATAGTCACTAAACAAAGCTGTTAAGGTATGATTTTTGTATAAAGTGATAGTAACTTATGCGGTAATTGCGATGGGTCATGAATCACAATGAACCCTCCTGCACCGAATAAATAAGGCAAATAACTACCGGCTTTTTCATCTATTGTCACACAAAATGGTCGGATACCCTGCGCCCTCACTTCATTTAATGCCATACGCGTGTCTTCAATGCCATAACGCCCTTCATACCAATCTAGGTCATTAGGTTTGCCATCGGTCAGTAATAATAAAATACGCTGATGGGAAACTTGTTTCGATAGCAATGATCCCGCATGGCGGATGGCTGCGCCCATGCGGGTATAATAACCTGGCTTGATGGCATTAATTCGGCCACGCACTTGGTCATTATATTTTTCACTAAATGATTTAATCACATGGAAACGAACCTGGTCACGGCGTAATGATGAAAAAGCATACAGCCCAAATTGGTCAGCCGTAACAAATAGCGCCTCCGAGAACAAAAAAAGACTGTCCCGAATTACATCAATAATGCGCATATTGTTATTGACATAAGCATCCGTTGATTGAGATATATCCGCTAGTAATAGACACGATAAGTTACGTTCTTGCGCATAAAGTGTTTTGAACAGGCCATTATTAGCCACAAATGCACCGCGTTGACGCTCTACCTTATGTTGTACGTAGGCATCCATATCAATCTCGGCACCTTCGTCTTGCTTTTTCTGCCAGGCACGTACAGATACCAACGTTTCAAATTGTCGACGAATACGTTGTGCGGTGACGGTTAAATGTGCAGGTAATGCAGATGGTGTTGCGTTTATTGCAACCATGGATTGCACACGACAATGATCTGTGAGTAATTGATTTTTTTTATAATGCCACTCTGGCAAAAGGATGCCTTCCTCCAACGGCATATCGTCCGATTCTTCAGGCGGAAGATCAAGGTCAAATCGTATACGTGAAGCGGTTGATTTGCCATCCCGCGTTACGGTAATAACGTCCATCTGATCTGCGGCACGTTGGGCATCTTCATTCTCATCATCATCCGTTGGCCGATTAACTTTAATATATTCCGCCCAACTCAGAATACTTTCGGCGCGGAAAAACATCATAAACCCATCTTTACGTTCTTGAATGTCCTGACGTTCCGCTTTGTGCTTTCGTTGATCCTGAGCAACCAATTTACTATTTTCATTTTGCTCAAATTCTTTCAATCTTGCTGGTGGGGCTGACGGTGTATTGGCACTTAAAGGCGGACTTGGATGAAGCCATAAATGTACGGGATGCCATGGATATTGCGCCTGTGGCAACAATGACTTGTAACCAGGCATCGTTAGTGCTTGGCGAAGTATCTCTTCCTGGGCCGCATTATCAGTAGACAGTGATCCAATATCAGGACGGCATAATAAAGTAGCATGAAGTAAGCGTTGATAGCGTGCGTTCAAACCAGGGAATTTATTGAGTAGACGTGCGGTAGCTTGTTGATTTTCAATAAACCACGAGCCATCGCGTATTTCTACGGCCAACGCTGCTAACCAAAAATAGAGTTCTCGGTTAAGTGACGCGTCAGGAAACAGATTAATACTTGAAGGCAGATACAATGCTTCATCATCACGCCATGCAAGTTCAATCTTCTCTTCACTACGCGCAACACGTCTCAGCCAGCTGCGTTCACCTTGATGATGGGTAGACTGTGATATTTTTAACGCTAAACCGGCATCACCGCCTAAAGCACGAAATAGAATGCCTGCCGGTTTTACGATATCTTCAAATAAAACCTGCGTATTGATAACTCGGTGTTCTACCGCCCGTTTAATTAATCGATCCCATAGCTTACCAACAAAAAGTTCTGGCATTAGTTACGATTATTCCCCAAAGCAAGCATTGACCACCTCCATGAGCGCATTGATGATCTCCTCATCATCTGTCAATGCTTCAACCAACGCTGCTCGACACGCAGCAACCGGCGCAAAGCCATTTTTAATGAGTGATGCTGCGTATACCACCAAACGGGTACTCGCCACTTCCTCAAGATCGTGCGCCTTGAGTGACCGCAACGCACTGACTAGCTTGACCAACAGTTTCGCAGTTTCTGGGTCAATACCCGTTTCAGCAATGACCACATCCTGCTCCAGCTCTGGTTGCGGAAAACCAAAACGTAGCGATACAAAACGCTGACGCGTACTAGGCTTCATCCCTTTAAGAAAATTTTGATAACCCGGGTTATAGGAAACTACCAACATGAACTGTGGTGGTGCTTGCAGAATCTCCCCCGTTCTTTCTAATGGCAAGATTCGGCGATCATCGGTTAATGGATGTAAGACCACCGTGGTGTCCTTGCGAGCTTCTACCACTTCATCCAGATAACAAATACCTCCTTCACGTACCGCACGGGTTAACGGGCCATCATTCCAGTAGGTTCCAGAATCATTAATGAGATGCCTTCCCACCAAATCGGTAGCGGTCAGATCGTCATGACAAGACACGGTATATAGCGGACGTTTTAAACGTGCCGCCATATGGGTTACAAAACGGGTCTTGCCACAACCCGTTGGTCCTTTAATCAACAAAGGAAGTTGTTGGCTGAAAGCATGCTCAAACAGTTCAACCTCACTCCCGTGTGGTTTATAAAAAGGTATTTCACTCGCCACACGTGGAAGCGTTACTTCCGATATTGATGCCACTGATTTGGTCATTAATACACCTATTTGTCCTTAAGAGGCATCTCTTGTGTCGAAGTTTCAACTGGAACAGGCGACTCTTCCATCTTGGATGTACTAATTTGTGCAACTGGCACGTCATCTTGTTCAACTTTCATTTCAGCAATAGTGGGCTGTATATCTTCTTTGAAGGTGTCCGCTTTAGGAATACCCACTTTCTCACTTCCTTCTTGATTATTTGCAGAAAGGAGCGTGACATCACCTTTGATAAAGAAACTGATTACATAAATAATTAAGCCGATAAAGAAAACCACACCACCGACCAATCGCAACCAATAGAACGTTGCAAGTTCATCCTGTGTTGCCATAAATGACATCGGCGTCTCACTTATACGTTGTAGCCAGACTTGCATCACACCAGCACCTGTCAACAGTAATGTGATAACCACCATAGAAACTGTCATCAACCAAAACGACCAGGTTTCCCATAACTGAGCCTGAGGACTATTCGCCACTCTGCCACGCATGATCGGCATCGTATAAGAAATAATCGTCAGTACGACCATCACGTAGGCGCCATAAAATGCCAAATGACCGTGGGCTGCTGTAATCTGTGAGCCATGTGTATAGTAGTTAACAGGCGCTAATGTATGCATAAAACCCCAGACACCAGCACCAAGAAAAGCCGTAACAGCTGTTCCTAGCGCCCATAAAGTGGCAATCTTATTGGGGTGATCACGACGGCGGCGATTGACCATACTAAAAGCAAATAATGTCATGACAAAGAAGGGAATTGGCTCCAACGCAGAAAATATAGACCCTATCCATTGCCAGTAACCCGGCGTACCAATCCAATAGTAATGATGGCCGGTACCTAAAATGCCGGTAATCAGCGCCAGTGCGATAATGATATACATCCATTTATCAATCACTTCACGATCCACACCTGTCACTTTAATTAACACAAAGGCAAGCAAGGCGGCCATAATTAACTCCCATACGCCTTCTACCCACAAGTGTATAACCCACCACCAGTAATACTTGTCCAACACAAGATTCGCTGGGTTATAGAAAGCAAACAGCCAGAAAAAGGCCAATCCCCACAAGCCCATCAGTAAGATAATGGTTATGGAGGTTTTACGGCCCATCAGGGTTGTCATCGTGACGTTATAGAGTAAAGAAACGACGACCAGCAAGATACCTACCTTGGTAATTAATGGCTGCTCGAGAAACTCGCGACCCATAGTCGGTAAAATATCATTACCGGTCATTGCCGCTAACGTGGCATAAGGCACGGCTAAATAACCAATGATGGTCAATGCGCCTGTAACAAGGAAGACCCAGAATGTAATCATTGCCAGTCTGGGGCTGTACAGCTCTCGTTCAGACTCTTCTGGCACCAGGTAATAGGCGGCACCCATAAACCCAAATAGTAACCATACAACAAGTAAATTAGTATGCACCATACGCGCCACATTAAAGGGAATTTCAGGGAATAGAAAGTCACCAATAACGTATTGTGCGCCGACGATTAAGCCAAAAAGTATTTGGGCGATAAAGAGTCCAATGGCGGCAATAAAATAAGGTTTTGCTACTAACTGAGATTGATACTGCATAATTATTCCTTTTCTAAGTTCAAATTTATAAGATCAGTCGCTATTAGCCCTCTATATTTGGCGGCCAACCTTGTGTATCAATCTCTGAAGTCCATTTTAGGAATGCAACCAAATCATCCAACTGTTCATCTGTCAGATTAAACTGTGGCATCTGACGTCGCCCAGGTGCGCCAGTCGGCATAGCTTGCATCCAAACTTTAATAAACGCTTCCCCTCGTCGTGTATATACGTTACCAAGCTCTGGCGCAAAATAAGCACCCTCACCCAGCAGTGAGTGGCATCCTACACAATTATTCGTTTCCCACACATGTTTCCCGCGTACAACCTCTTCCGTAAGATTCTCGCGATGATCTGATTTTGGCAGCTTTCGTGTGGTGTCAAACGTCAGTACTAAGAACAGTAAAAAGAAAAAAACCGACCCACCAAAGAAAATATTTCTAGCAGCCGACTTGGTAAAATATACACTACTCATACGCCCTCCCCTTAATCAGATTGTAAGAACATCTTTATCATTTGATTATCACCCTTATATTTAATATGAAATTGCTTAAAATCAAAATTCTTGGCGACTCTTTCTTGTTAGAATGAAGGCAGAAGGTTGTGGTGTGCTTTGTCCTTCAAAAACGCTTAGGGTCTATTATGTTATTGTACTAGCTGATCTGGAAAATAGTTTCAATAGTAACAAAAATCACTATAAATAGAATCAGTCATTAAATAAATTGAGATTGGTTGGAGTCTCTGTATTCTGGCTCTAGTGACTGTGTTAATAACGTATATCGTTACCATCATTCAATACACTCATGGAAGGTATCTATGCAGACCTTAAACGCGATCAATAATGTGACTGAGGAAAATCTCAAACGCGCTTCTCATGCAACAATAGCCTCACTACTAAATTTAACTTTTTTACCAATTATTGGGTTTTTTTGGCTGATTTATTTAGTTAATAAAACCCAACGAAATACGATTGATCATTATCATACGGTATTTGGTATCAAATTAAATTTATTCGCTGCTGCAGCTTTAGGTATCGTATCGGCATTAATGATTTTTTTTGGTGGATTTGACTCGGTTTGGACATGGGTCTATTTAATTAGCTATTTTACGTTAGTACACACCACTTTTATTATCATCGCAGTTTGGGCTATGGTTCGTTCCTGGTCCGGGCAAAAATTACGTGAGTAAACGTAGATAGTCGCATCAAAGCAGCTTTTACTAAATTAATACAATAAAATTTTATCTGGTTTTCGTATACCAGTCGTAGGATAAAAATATGGGTGATGAAATACCGACTAGTCATTTTAATGCAAAAGATCTTGAAGTATTCACTAACAGACTTCATGAAGAAACTCGGCGAGTTGGTGAATGGTTTGAAAATAATGATTTTGCTTTCGAACAAAAGATGTTCGGATACGAACTCGAAGCATGGTTAATTGACAAAAATTTTCAGCCCTCGCCAATCAATGAGTCATTTTTGCAGCAACTGAAAAACCCCTTAGTGGTGCCGGAATTAGCCAGTTTTAACATTGAATTGAACAGTCTGCCACAACGTTTGGAAAACTGCATATTCAGAAATATGAAGCATACGCTTCAAGCGACTTATGACCAATGTCGCAACCAAGCGCAATTACTTGATTCTGAATTACTCATGATTGGCGTATTACCCACCGTGAAAGAGCGTGATTTGTCGCTCAAACATATGTCAAATTCACTGCGCTATCGTGCATTGAATGAACAAATATTTCGTCTGCGAAATGGCCGCCCTCTCAATATCAATATTCAAGGCGAAGAGCATTTATTGACCACTCATAGAGATGTCATGCTGGAAGCCGCAACAACTTCGCTTCAATTACATCTTCAAATACCACCTCATCTGGCGACTCGGTATTACAATGCTGCCATTATTATATCCGGCGCTATGGTCGCAGCTACCAGTAACTCACCGTATTTGTTCGGCAAACAATTATGGGAGGAAACGCGCATTCCATTATTTGAGCAAGCTGTTTCGATTGACAGCCATGAGAATTCTGATGAAGGTGGTCTAAAACGCGTTTCTTTTGGCACGGGCTATGCCAAAAATACCTTAATGGAGTGTTTTGCCGAGAATCTGGCGTATTACCCTGTGATACTTCCGGTTTTATTTGATGAGCCATGCGAGAAACTCGCGCATCTACGTCTTCACAACGGTACTATCTGGCGTTGGAATCGACCATTGATCGGTTTTGATGACCAAGGTAAACCACATTTGCGCATTGAGCATCGGGTTATTCCTGCTGGTCCAAGTATTATCGATACTGTGGCTAATGCTGCTTTATTTGTTGGTGTTGTTAAAAGCTTGGTTGACGATCCACACCCACCTGAACAAGCACTTTCTTTTCAGAATGCAAGAGATAATTTTTATACGGCAGCGCGCTCTGGGCTAAAAGCCAACTTGCATTGGATAGATGGTAAGCAATGGCAAGCCAAAGATCACATTCTTACTCATCTGCTGCCACTCGCCCATTCAGGTTTGGAACGCCTTGAAGTCAACAAAGATGACATTCAACTTTATTTAGGTATCATTGAACAACGCATAAGTTCAGGTCAAACCGGCACCAATTGGCAGCAACGATACACAGCGACTTACGGACATGACATGCAAGCCATGACTGCGGCTTATGCGCGGCGGCAGCAACAAGGAAAACCAGTTCATGAATGGTCTATCTGAGAAAAATACTGAACCGAGTTTCTCTCGCTACTTACCAACCCATAATACGATAAATTAAAAATCACGCATCATAACCTTTACAGGTACCGTCATAAACAACCCATGTTAACCATTCGACAAGACATTCCAGAGGGCTTACTTGATCGTGAAGCACATGAGCTTCACAAATTACTAGAGGGGCCGACTTTATTTCATCTCTCCGGACGCCGTAAACCAGCACTTTTTATTTCAGTACTACTACATGGTAATGAACCCGTTGGCTGGAATGCCATACGCAATATTTTGAATCACTACCAGAATAAAGAATTGCCACGTGCACTTTCTCTTTTTGTTGGCAATATACACGCTGCTAAACTTCATCAAAGGCATCTCGATTCTCAGCCTGACTACAATCGCATCTGGAATGAAGGTAATTCACCAGAGCATTTGATGGCAAAGCATGTTTATACAGAAATGAAACAAACCGGATTGTTTGCCAGCATTGACGTCCACAATAACACTGGGTTGAACCCACATTATGCTTGTGTCAATAAACTCGACACAACCTTTTTACGCTTAGCGACTTTATTTGATCGCACGGTAATCTACTTCACACGTCCCGAGGGGGTGCAATCACTTGCTTTCTCAGAACTTGCACCGGCGGTTACGCTTGAGTGTGGGCAACCAGACAATCCTCATGGTGTAGCACATGCCACTGAGTATTTAACCGCTTGTTTGAATATGACCGATATTCCTTCGCACCCTATCGCTAAACACGATATTGAACTATTTCATACGGTCGCAGTTGTTAGGGTGGCTCCCAACAAACAAATCGGCTTCCATTCAGACAATTTAGATATACGTTTCGTGGATAATATTGATCACCTTAATTTTTGCGAGTTGCCTGTGAACACGGTGCTTGGATGGCAACAGAGTAATAGTGAACTTTTACTCAGGACAACTGACGAACAAGACCAGGAAGTCTCTGATAATTATTTTCACTTGGATGGCAACGCATTACGCCTCCGCCGACCAGTCATGCCTTCCATGTTGACTCGTGACACACGGATTATTCGCCAAGATTGTTTATGCTACTTAATGGAGCGTCTCAATTTACCGGCCCATACAAACATGCAGCAAAATTAGACAATAACTAGAATAAATATCTTTTATTTAAACAGTATACGCACATTGAAAAAAACCTTATTTCTCACCCGGACTGTTAAATGCTTCTACGGCATTGTTCTTATGTTTTTGCATACGTTCGTGCATGCCATTGAACCGGAGCATTTACAAGAAGGATTAACTGAATCAGCTATTCTGCAAAATTTCAGTGCGTATGACGTCAATAAAATACAGCAATTCTATACCGCTAGAGACTATCAATCCGTATGGATGAAATCTGATTCAATCTCGCCACTATTCGATACTGTCTTCACACTGATCACCGATGCTGAATCAGATGGACTGGATTCAAAAGATTACTACTTGGCGCAATTGCAACAGCGTTTTTCACAAAACAACCTTACACTGCACGAGTCCATTGAATTGGAGTTGCTAACCACTCATGCAGTATTAAGTTTAGCTGAAGATCTCTCCCGAGGTCGTTTTACAGCTTCTGAGGCCGATCCAGACTGGCATATTCCGCAACCTTCTTTTGACACTGTCAATTTCTTAATTGACGCGCTGGCATCTAATGAACTGACACAAAAATTTCATAAGCTGGCACCTCAGAAACCCAGTTACCAGTTACTGAAACAAACCTTAGCTCATTATCGCAAATTAGCAAAGAAGCAAGTTGTCTGGACCAAAATTCCAGATGCCACAATTATTGACCCAGGCGAAACGCACCAGACTATTCCGCTTATTCGAAAACGCATTGCTGAAGCCTATCATACCGATCAAGTTAAAGCATACGAACTCACCGACTTTGACAGCCCTTATTATGATGAAGAGTTAGAAGCCGCCATTAAAGCATTCCAAGCACAACATGGGTTAAATATGGACGGTGTCATTGGACGACTTACCACACATGCCCTAAATACCACCTTGGACAGGAAAATACGACAACTGCGTATCAACATGGAGCGTTTACGCTGGCTTCCAAGAGATCTTGGATCGCGCTATTTATTGGTTAATCTTGCTGGTTTTCGTTTGACTGCAGCAGAATATGGCGAGCATGTCTTTGATATGCGAATTATTGTTGGACGCTATTTTCGTTCTACACCCAGCTTTAATAGCAAAATTTCACACATGGTATTGAATCCATACTGGAATGTTCCTGCTAGTATCGCTCGAAAAGACTTATTACCAAAACAGCAGGAGAATCCTGAATACTTCACAAACGCCAACATCAAAGTTTACGCTGGTTATAACTACGACGCAGGCGCATTAGACCCAAATACCATCGACTGGGATGAAATTAAACAAGGTTTTCCGTATATATTACGCCAAGATCCCGGTGATAAGAATGCTTTAGGAACCATTAAATTCATGTTCCCCAACCCGTTTAATATTTATTTACATGACACACCAACAAAATCATTATTTAAAGAAGATATTCGCACATTCAGTTCCGGTTGTATTCGGCTAGAAGAACCGTTAAAATTAGCTATGTTTTTACTTGAAGAACAAAATCTTACAACAGAATTCTCGAATCAACTCGAAAGCACGCGAACTAAAAGTATTAATTTGCCTCACCTTCTACCGATCTATCTGGTATATCTTACAAGCTGGGTTGATCATTTAAATAAGGTACATTTCTCACCCGATACTTATGAACGGGATGAGTATGCATTACGGTATGCTGGTTGGTAAATGGCATCTATTACAATTACCGGAGAGTAAAATGAAGAAATTGAATGACCATGACAGTCAAATAAATAATAGTCCTGACAATAACCGCCGGCGTTTTATAAAAGCAGGACTCAGTGCCTGCGCTTTGTTCTCATTACCACTTGCGGCTTCTCTCTCACATGCCAAGATTCTACAACCAGTAGAAAAAACATTGGGTTTTGTGAATTTACATACTGGTGAAAAGATTCATTCCGTTTACTGGGCTGAAGGTCAATATATTCCTGAAGCACTACAATCCTTTAGAGAAGTCCTGCGTGATCATCGCACTGGTGACCTTCATGCTATGGATACTGATTTATTTGATTTGTTGCACTTGTTAAAAAGCCAAATGAATTCAGACCAAGAGTTTCATGTCATTTCTGCATTTCGCTCGCAGAAAACGAATGAAATGCTTGCCAGTCGTAGTGGTGGTGTAGCAAAACAAAGTTTACACACCCTGGGTAAAGCCATCGACATTCGTATGCCCGGACATCAATTGTCTAACCTGCGTACTGCTGCACTGTCATTAGAGGTCGGCGGTGTTGGTTATTATCCAAAATCTGATTTCATACACATTGACACTGGCCGCACCCGTTCTTGGGGCGGTTAGCCTGGCTTAATTCAAAATAATTGCAAGAATAACCATTGTCTGCGTGCTGCGTCTTGCTACGAAACATCTTGTCATCGTTGTATCCGCCAGTATCAAGTTGACGGAGTACTAGGGGGTGTTCTCAATTAGTAAATTATTGCTGTTGTCACTGAAATGGTGCCATGCAAGGCATGCGGAGCGTCGTTTGGTTATTCCAAATAAGAGACAAATAACGCGGCATGGCACCATTTCAGAGACAACCCGTAGGGCTGGGCCCATTTTAGCCCTTTGCAGTGTTAGCATTCGCTTATGTAGAA
>JAJFJJ010000046.1 GCA_021774195.1 Nitrosomonas sp.
AATATAATTTAGAATCAATCTTATACACTTCGTTACAAATACTGGAGGTTTTATGGAATTTTCAAAGAATACAGATAGAAACGCTGCATTAGCTAATATGTTTAACGAAAGCAATAGAAACAACAGTAGGCCCATTGATGATCCATTAATTGATGCAAAAAAAGAGGGTTTCGATTGGTCCGATCATATCGCCATGCTCTCTGCTATTACAGGAAACTTTTCTCACAATGCATCACCTGATACACAGTCTGTAGCACCAGCCGCCGAAATAATAGGCACAAATGGAAACGATATACTCATTGGCTTGGATGACGTTGGTGATACGCTCAACGGTCGATTGGGTGACGATCAGCTATTTGGAGGCTCAGGAAAATATACTGACTGGGCCAGTTACGTTGATGCGCCCTCCGCCGTCACAGTAAATCTTGCTACCGGCACAGCTTCAGGTGGTGATGGCAACGATACGCTTAATGGCATTGAAGGCATTATTGGCAGCAGTCATAACGATACGCTGATTGCTAGTGATGATGGTGATCAACTGAAGGGTGGTGATGGCCATGATACGCTGACTGGCGGTAATGGTCATGATTGGCTAGATGGTGGTGATGGCGATGATACGCTGACTGGCGGTGAGGGCCACGACAATCTGACTGGCGGGGATGGCGATGATGTGCTGCAGGGCGGTAACGGCTTTGACTGGGCCGATTACTGGAACGCTCCTTCCGCTGTCACGGTAAACCTTGCCGCTGGCACGGCTTCAGGTGGTGATGGCAACGATACGCTTAATGGCATTGAAGGCATTGAAGGCAGCAGTCATAACGACACGCTGATTGCTAGTGATAACGGCGGTGATCATCTGAGTGGTCACAATGGTCATGATACGCTGATTGGCGGTGATGGTTATGATTTTCTGTCAGGTGGCGATGGTGATGATACGCTGACTGGCGGTGATGGTAGTGACGGGCTGTTCGGCGGTGCTGGTAATGATACTCTGATTGGAGGAGAAGAAGAAAAAACGTTTGACTGGGCTTATTACTGGCATGCTCCTTCCGCTGTCACGGTAAATCTTGCCGTTGGCACGGCCTCCGGTGGCGATGGTAACGATACGCTAAGTGGAATTGAAGGCATCGTCGGCAGCAGTCATAACGATACGCTGATTGCCAGTGATGACGGTAATTCTCTTGAAGGCGGCAGTGGTCATGATACGCTGACAGGTGGTGATGGTAGTGACAATCTGACTGGCGGTGATGGTGATGATGTGCTGCAAGGAGGTAAAGGCTTTGACTGGGCTTCTTATTTAAATGCACCCTCCGCTGTCACGGTAAATCTTACCGCTGGAACAGCCTCTGGTGGTGATGGCAACGATACACTTTCTGATATTGAAGCTATTTTTGGTAGCAGTCATAACGATACGCTGATTGGTAATGATGATGATAATCAACTGAATGGTCTTGATGGTGATGACATGTTGCAGGGAGGTGACGGATTTGACTGGGCTGATTACCGGAACGCTCCTTCCGCTGTTACGGTAAATCTTGACGCCGGCACGGCTTCAGGTGGTGATGGCAACGATACGCTAAGTGAAATTGAAGGCATTTTTGGTAGTGGTCATAATGATACGCTAACGGGCGATGCTGGGGACAATTATATTTTTGGCTGGAATGGGAATGATACGCTGAATGGCAGTGGTGGAGCTGATACGCTGTTCGGTGATTTAGGTAACGATAAATTGAATGGTGGCGGTGGAGCGGATACGCTCTACGGCGGGCCGGGAAAAGATACTTATCGTGTTAACCATGTGGGTGATACCGTGATTGAGTACGCGGGAGAAGGGGTAGATCGGGTCAATAGTAAAATAACTTACACATTACCTGAGCATGTTGAAAATCTGACCCTAACAGGCACGGCAACAATCGACGGTACCGGCAACGATCTGGCCAATCGGTTAAACGGCAACTCAGCCGCCAATCAATTAAATGGCGGTGGCGGTAATGACCGGCTCGATGGGAAGGCTGGTGCAGACACGATGAGCGGTGGGCTAGGAAATGATCGATATACAGTGGATGATGCGGGTGACATTGTCATTGAAGGCTTAGGAGAAGGCAATGATCGCATTTACAGTAGTGTAACCACCACGCTACCTGACAATGTGGAACAATTAATATTAACCGGCGCATCAGCAATTGATGGCATAGGCAACAGTAAGGGCAATAAAATAACTGGAAATACTGTGAATAATCATCTAGATGGGGGAGCCGGGAACGACACCCTTGACGGCGGTACTGGCACCAACATCTTAACCGGCGGAGCAGGCCGGGATAAATTCAATTTCACCACGACCGGTCACATTGATACGATCACAGACTTCGATGTACCCAAAGATACCATTCAACTGGACAATGCCGTGTTCACCGCATTAACCTCAACCGGCACCCTGGCTGCCGATCAATTTGTTATCGGCACGGTAGCAGTGGATGCAAATGATTTCATTATTTACGATGACGTTGCCGGGGCGTTGTTATACGACGCAGATGGCAATGGTGCCGGTGCTGCAGGTCAAATTGCTGTGGTAGGCGCTAGTTTGTCCATGACCAATGCGGATATTGTGGTGATTTAGCGGCTAGCTGTAATTCTTCTGCGGCAATAGAAGCAGGCTGGAATGGGCAAACCCTATGGCACGACCCACCAGCCCCCAATGACTCATCCGCCGTCACCATGCAGGCTCTGAGCTGGCTGGACACGGGACACCGGCTTCCACCACCGATCAAACCAATCGCCAATCTTTAGTCGGGCGCAATGGCGGTTTGGCAGTGGAGAAGCACCTTATCGCAACCAAAAGCGGAGAATTTTGAATACACCTAGATCGAATACATTTCAACATCAAGATCGGAAAAGAAAAAGCACCTAGCCGGGATTGCGCTAAGTGCTTAATTTTCTTGGTAGGCCGTGAGAGATTCGAACTCTCGACCAACGGATTAAAAGTCCGCTGCTCTACCAGCTGAGCTAACGACCCGAAGCGCAGCATTATACCTGAATCAAGGATTGTTACAAAAGGCTTTGTTGTCAGATTTAATAAAAATTAGTTTGGGATATTTATTTGCCCTTAATTTTTATTAGGATTTTTATATGTTTGTTTTATTTAATCAGCTATATGTGTTTGTTAAATAGGGGTTTATCGTATTGTTTTGCTACTGTCGTTAGTGATTTTTTCTTCGCGCGATTATTTTTTGTAGTGGTATATTACAGACTTGTTCACCATCGGAAAAATATCCCTCTTGACGTAGGGTGTTTGTCTGTCTAAGATTGTTGCTGGAGAACAGTCGAAATTCTTGCTATTCGTTGTTTTCTGCGCATTTCATTAACCATTTTTAAGGGCTTATTATGTCAAAGTTTAAGAAAACTTTATTAGGTAGTATTTCTGCACTGCTGTTGACAGGTATGGTCGGTGTTGCAACACAAGCAGTGGCATCCGATGAAAGATTTTATGGTCGATTCACACAAGATAACGAATTGTATACACCTAGAGATTATCGTGGGTGGATTTTTATAGGTTCAAGTGTTACGCCTAACGAATTGAATGATGGTGCTGCTGCATTTCCTGAGTTCCATAATGTCTATATTGATCCAGGCAGTTACAACCACTGGAAGAGAACCGGTGAATTCCGTAGTGGTACTGTGATCGTTAAAGAATTAGCCAGTGTTGGTGCCACAGCAGCACCAAGTGGAAATGGTTATTTCCAAGGTGATTTTGGTGGTATTGCAGCAATGGTCAAGAATGAAAAACGCTATCCTGACAACCCAGGCAACTGGGCTTACTTTGGTTTCTCAGCTGATTCTAACCACGGAGCAATCCAGGATGAGGCCGCATGTTCTGCCTGTCATCAACAAAATGCAGCTGAAGATCAGGTCTTTACACAGTTCTATCCTGTATTACGTGCAGCTAAACCAGGCGAGTAAAGGTAGCTGACTTTAAATAAGTATAAATGGCCTTTGTTTTATAAATAAGGCCTGAAAAGAACGGGCGACTTGTATTGGTACTTTTATGTGCTGGTTAAGTTGCCCGTTTTTGTTATTTGGCTAGAGGGCACCTCTAAAAATCCAGATATCGTCACAATACTGCGTTATTCACAAAAAATATTTCCTTACATATCAGCAGTATGCTGCATCAATATTTTTTGTTCTCGCCTTGTCTTGTTTAGAAACCCGAATTTTTAGAGGTGCCCTCAATCCATTTGTTCAACCAATAATTGCTCAAACTGATCAACCGGGACAGGTGGCGAATAGAAATACCCCT
>JAJFJJ010000047.1 GCA_021774195.1 Nitrosomonas sp.
AATCAGTTATTTATAAAGAAGCTTTATGTGGACGAAGGTCCTACCTTAAAGCGATTCAGGCCACGGGCTCGAGGGCGCGGGATGCGATTATTAAAGAGGACCAGTCATATCACTGTTGTATTGGCTGATGATTAAGTTGAGGATTATTTAATATTATGGGACAAAAAGTAAACCCTATTGGTCTGCGACTGGGAATCTCAAGAACCTGGGACTCGGTTTGGTATGCGCAGGAAGACTACAAAAAAAACCTGCATGAAGATATTTTAATTCGTGGAGTTATTAACAAACGCTTTAAGCGAGCCGGTATAGTCAAGATTGCTATTGAGCGTTTTCCCGAGAAGACCAATGTGAATATTCACACAGTCAGGCCTGGTGTCATTATTGGCCAGAAGGGTGTAAATATCGAAGGTCTGAAAAGTGAACTTAAAAAGAGAGTTGAAAAGCCGCTTGCTGTTAGCATTGTAGAAGTTAAAAAACCGGAAACTGTGGCTCAAATTGTAGCTGATACAATTGCCCAGCAACTGGAGTCACGTATGCCTTTCAGGCGGGTCATGAAGCAGGCATTGCGTGGTGCAATGCGTGGCGGTGTGATTGGAGTCAAGATCAAGGTAGCCGGTCGTTTGAATGGTGCCGATATGGCTCGTACTGAGCAATACAAGGATGGGCGAGTGCCATTGCATACATTGCGTGCGGACTTAGATTATGGTACGTCTGAAGCTAAAACAACATATGGCATCATAGGAATTAAGGTCTGGATATTTAAAGGTGAGCTTCTTGGTAAAAATGAAGCTAACTTGACTTCACATTCTGGCAATACTCCAGATTCAGAAAAAAATAAAACACCAAAGAAATCCACCAATAAATTTGCAAAACCCAGTACAAAAATGGTCAAGCCTGAATCAGATGCTGGTGATGTTAATGAAAATGGTTTAAAGACCTCATCTTCGAAGCAAATTGATACAAATGCAAATGTAGAAACTGGAGAGAACGATGCTTCAACCAGCTAGAACTAAATTTCGTAAGCAACAAAAAGGTCGCAACACTGGTGTGGCAACAAGAGGCGCAAAGGTAAGTTTTGGTGAATATGGTCTAAAAGCGATTGGACGAGGTAGGATAACTGCACGCCAAATTGAAGCTGCCCGACGTGCCATGACTAGACATATTAAAAGAGGTGGACGTATTTGGATACGAATTTTTCCCGATAAACCAATATCACATAAACCAGCGGAAGTACGTATGGGTAAGGGTAAAGGTAATCCAGAATATTTCGTTGCTGAAATCAAACCTGGGAAAATGTTATACGAAATGGATGGTGTCAATGAAGAGCTTGCTCGCGAGGCCTTTCGTTTAGCTGCTGCTAAACTCCCGATAAGAACAATGTTTACAACCCGTCAATTAGGTGGATAGTAATGAAAGCCAGTGACTTACGTAGTATGTCGTTAGTGGAATTAAACAACGAACTTATTTCCTTGTTAAAAGCACAATTTGGTATCAAGATGCAATTGTCTACTCAGCAATTGACTAACACACAACAGTTAAAGCAAGTAAGAAGGGATGTTGCAAGAGTGAAAACTGTAATTACGCAGAAATTAACTAAAGATGACTAATACTAACTCAAAGCGTATACTTAGCGGAAAAGTAATTAGCGATAAGACTGATAAAACAGTGACTGTCCTTGTTGAACGTAAAGTTAAACACCCACTTTACGGTAAAATCATGACTCGTTCAAAGAGATATCATGCGCATGATGAAAAGAATGAATATGTGACCGGGGACACTATTTTAATTGAAGAAAGTAAACCAATATCGAAAACGAAATGTTGGGTTGCAAATAAATTAATTTCAAAAGGTACAGTTGTTTAGTAAATTCTTTCATTAAATAATTTACAAAATTGTAATCTAAGCTGTATGCATATTAATAACCGAATATCAATTTTTATAAGAAGTGAAATAAAATGATTCAGATGCAATCTATACTGCGTGTTGCGGATAATACGGGCGCCAGATCTATAATGTGTATTAAGGTTCTTGGTGGTTCAAAAAGAAAATATGCGAGTATAGGGGATATCATAAAAGTGAGTGTAAAAGATGCTGCGCCAAGAGGCCGTGTTAAAAAAGGTGAAGTATATACAGCTGTTGTAGTACGAACCGCCAAGGGAGTGCGAAGAGCAGATGGATCACTGATAAAATTTGATAGTAATGCGGCTGTGTTATTGAATAATAAATTGGAACCTATAGGAACTAGAATATTTGGTCCGGTTACCAGAGAACTACGTAATGCACAATTTATGAAGATCGTATCTCTTGCACCTGAAGTACTATAAAAGAATTAGGATTAATAATGCGGAAACTTAAAAAAGGTGATGATGTAATAATTATTGCTGGTAAAGATAAAGGCAAACGTGGTAGCGTAGTCCGCTTATCTGGACCAAAACATATTGTTGTACAGGGTGTTAATGCCGTAAAAAAACATCAAAAAGGCAATCCATCAACTGGTGCAGCTGGTGGAATTATTGCCAAAGAAATGCCGTTACACATTTCAAATGTTGCGATATACAACTTTGATACTAAAAAGAATGATCGAGTTGGATTTAAGATAGATGAAGATAATAATAAAACACGTGTTTTTAAATCTAATAATGAGTTAATTGAAACCTAAATCAGGAATTGTTATATATGGCCCGCTTGCAAGACTTTTACAGAGATAAAGTGATAAATAATTTATCTGAAAAGTTTCAATATAAATCTAAGATGGAAGTTCCATCTATTAAGAAGATTACTCTAAATATTGGTTTAGGTGAAGCAACTATTGATAAGAAGGTTGTTGAGCATGCATTATCTGATCTGCAGAAGATTGCTGGTCAACAACCAATCGTTACAAGAGCTAAGAAATCAATTGCTACTTTCAAAGTAAGAGAAGGTTACCCTGTTGGTTGTATGGTAACCTTGCGCGGAAAGCGCATGTATGAGTTTTTAGATCGTTTGATTTCAATCGCTATACCGAGAATTCGTGATTTTAGGGGAATATCAGCAAAATCTTTTGATGGTAGAGGTAATTACAATCTCGGTATTAAAGAACAAATTATTTTTCCAGAAATAGATTACGATAAAATTGATTCTCTTCGTGGAATGAATATATCGATAACAACATCTGCTAAAGATGATTCTGAAGCGAAAGCACTTTTAACTGAATTTAATTTTCCATTCAAGAATTGAGGTTATTAATGGCAAAGCTTGCTATTATCAATAGAAACATAAAAAGACAGAAATCAGTCGAAAAATATTCGTCAAAGAGAGCTGAATTGAAATCAATAATTAATGATTTCTCAGCAAATGAAGATGAGAAAGCAGATGCACGGCTTAAACTTCAATTATTACCTCGTAATTCTAGTCCCGTTCGATTACGTAATAGATGCGCTTTGACTGGTAGACCTCGAGGTGTTTATTCTAAATTCGGGTTGGGTCGAAGTAAATTAAGAGAAATCGCAATGAGCGGTAAAATACCAGGGATAATGAAAGCAAGCTGGTAGATTAGTTATTAACATGTTAAAAAAATATATTTAGGTAGCTTTATGAGTATGAGTGACCCAATAGCTGATATGCTTACGCGGATAAGAAACGCGCAATTAGCTAAAAAAAACAAAGTATCAATGCCAATGTCTAAGATTAAATACTCAATTGCACAAGTTTTGAAAGATGAAGGCTATATTGAGGATTTTTCATGTCAAAAACTTGATGTTTTGCAGAATCTAGACATCGTTCTTAAATATTATGCTGGTGCGCCAGTTATTGAGCGTATAGAGCGTATTAGCAAACCTGGGTTGAGGATATATAAATCAAGTAGCAAATTACCTGATGTACTTGGTGGTCTTGGAATCGCAATTATTTCAACTTCTCAAGGTATCATGACGGTAAAGAAAGCACGTGAAGCCGGTGTCGGCGGAGAAGTGCTGTGTTTAGTCGTCTAAAGGATATAAAATGTCACGAGTAAGTAAAAATCCTATTGCAGTTCCTTCTACGGTACAAGTTAATATATCAGATGACAGAATCACTATCAAAGGCCCTTTAGGTAATTTGTCACAAAATTTAGGGGCGAGTGTTGGTCTTAGGTTTGACGAGAACCAGATATCAGTCATAAAAACAAATTCTTCTAAACAAGCAGATGCAATGTCAGGAACTTTACGTTCGCTCGTTGCTAATATGGTTCAAGGTGTTACTGTTGGTTTTGAAAAGAAACTGCTCTTAGTGGGTGTAGGTTATCGTGCTCAATTAAATGGGAAAAGCATTAATCTAATGCTTGGGTATTCTCATCCAATTGATCATACAATACCTGAAGGTATTACAATAGAGACACCAACACAAACAGAAGTCATTATTAAGGGAATTGATAAGCAAAAGGTTGGTCAAACTGCTGCTGAGATTCGTTCATATAGAAAACCTGAGCCTTATAAAGGAAAAGGTGTTCGATATTCTGACGAACAAATAATACTTAAAGAAGCTAAAAAGAAATAATAGAGATTATCATGCAAAATTTAAAACAAATTAGGTTGCGTAGATCGAGAAGTACGAGAATTAAGATCTCAAGTTTAGATAGAATTAGATTGTCGGTACATAGAACAAATCTCCATATCTATGCACAACTAATTGATGATCGATTGAATAAAACTTTAACCAGCGCTTCAACCCTTGAAACAGAAATTAAGAAAACAGTTACGAATGGAGGCAACGTTGATGCAGCAACCTTAGTTGGAAAAAGAATTGCTGAAAAAGCAAAAAAACTTGGTGTTGAAACTGTTGCGTTTGATAGATCCGGGTTCAAGTATCATGGTCGTGTAAAAGCTCTTGCAGAAGCTGCACGTGAATGTGGCCTCAAATTCTAAATTAGGGTTATAAAATGGCAAAAGTTGGAAAATCAAATAATAAAGCAAGCGGATCTGATGATAAAAATGATGATCTTAAAGAAAAAATGGTTGCTATTAATAGAGTAACCAAAGTTGTTAAAGGTGGACGTATATTAGGATTTGCCGCTCTTACAGTTGTTGGAGATGGTGATGGTGGTGTTGGGATGGGCAAAGGTAAATCTCGTGAAGTGCCTGTTGCCGTACAGAAAGCGATGGATGAAGCAAGACGTACAATGATCAAAGTTAAATTAAATGGTGGGACGATTTATCATCCTATTGTTGGTGTTCATGGTGCAGCTAAAGTTTATATGCAGCCAGCTCCTGAAGGTACTGGGATTATTGCTGGTGGTCCTATGAGAGCGATATTTGAAGTTATGGGTATGAATAATATATTAGCAAAATGTATAGGATCGACAAATCCATATAACGTTGTTAGAGCGACACTCCAAGGTCTTAGAGATATGAATACTCCTGCTCAGATTGCAGCGAAACGTGGTAAATCAGTAGAAGATATTTTAGGACGATAACGATGACAAATGCCAAACAAACTAATATGGTTAAAGTAACATTAATTAAAAGTCTTATCGGTACCAAAAAATCACATCGAGCAACTGTAAAAGGTCTTGGGTTAAGAAAACTAAATAGCTCATCAACTATTGTAGAAACCCCTGAAACTAAAGGGATGATCAATAAAGTTAGTTACCTCATTAAATGTGAATAAAATGTTATTAAATACAATAAAACCAGCAGTTGGTGCTGTAACAAATAAAAACCGAGTTGGAAGAGGAATTGGTAGCGGAAGTGGAAAAACCTGTGGCAGAGGCCACAAGGGGCAAAAATCACGCGCAGGCGGATTTCACAAAGTTGGTTTTGAAGGTGGTCAAATGCCATTGCAAAGACGATTGCCCAAACGAGGTTTTAATGCCATGCTATCGACTAAAACCTTTAGTATAGGTACTAGTGATTTAAATAAATTAGATGTCGATCTTGTAACGGTAGATTTACTTAAAGAAAAGAATATTGTACCTAGAAATGTAAAAAAGATTAAAGTTTTCTTGAACCAAGAAATCACAAAAAAAATTACAATTAATGGAATAACTCTAAGCAATGGCGTTAAAGTAAACATTGATTCTGTTGGCGGTAGTTATTCATAGCAGTTAAGGAACATAAAATTGGCCACTAAAGCATTAAAAAACAAACCTGTTGATAAATTTGCTGACTTAAAAAGACGACTTTGGTTTTTGTTACTTGCACTAATTGTTTATCGTATTGGTGCTCATGTACCTGTTCCTGGTATTGATCCAGTTGTTTTGAAAGATCTTTTTCAGTCTCAAGAAGGTGGTGTTCTTGGGATGTTTAACATGTTTTCAGGTGGCGCTTTATCACGTTTTTCTATATTTGCACTTGGCATTATGCCTTACATTTCTGCTTCTATTATTATGCAGCTTGCAACTGTAGCGGTTCCATATTTAGAAGCGCTTAAGAAAGAAGGTGAAAGTGGTCGCAGAAAAATTACTCAATATACCCGTTACGGTACATTATGCTTAGCATTAGTACAGAGTTACGGTATTTCAATGGCCCTTCAATCACAAGCTGGTCTAGTGATTAATCCAGGGAGTATGTTTGTACTTACAACAGTAATTACTTTGGTAACTGGAACTATTTTCTTAATGTGGCTGGGTGAGCAAATAACTGAACGTGGAATTGGGAATGGCATCTCCTTAATTATTTTTGCGGGTATCGCAGCTGGTTTACCAAGTGCAATTGGTGGCACTTTAGATTTAGTAAGTAATGGTTCTATGCATTTTTTAGTAGCATTATTTATATTTATTGCTGCAGCATTAGTTACTGGTTTTGTTGTTTTTGTAGAGAAAGGCCAAAGAAGAATTCTTGTCAATTATGCTAAAAGACAAGTTGGTAAAAAAGTATATGGTGGTCAAAGTTCTCATTTACCTTTGAAATTAAATATGGCAGGAGTTATCCCACCTATCTTTGCTTCAAGTATAATATTATTTCCAGCTACAATGGCAGGATGGTTCGCCACTGGAGAATCTATGATCTGGCTAAGAGATGTAAGTGCTGCCCTTTCACCAGGTCAACCATTTTATGTCATGCTATACGCCACAATGATCATATTCTTTTGTTTCTTTTATACTGCACTTGTGTTTAACCCTAAAGAAACATCTGATAATTTAAAGAAAAGTGGTGCTTTCATTCCAGGTATTCGACCGGGCGATCAAACGACTAGATATATTGAACGAATCATGTTAAGGCTGACTTTAACAGGGTCCATTTATGTGACTATGGTTTGTCTTCTTCCTGAGTTTTTAATTCTAAAATGGAATGTGCCATTTTATTTTGGCGGAACATCTCTTTTGATTATAGTTATTGTAACAATGGATTTTATGTCTCAAGTACAGTCTCATGTTATGTCTTCCCAATACGATAGTTTATTGAAGAAAGCAAACCTTAAAGGCGGCAGTACTCTTCCAACTAGGTAAATGACAACATATGGCTAAAGAAGAAACAATACAAATGCAGGGTGAAGTTTTAGAGACACTACCAAACGCTACATTTAAAGTTAAATTAGAGAATGGGCACGTTGTTTTGGGACATATATCTGGAAAGATGAGAATGCACTATATAAGGATATTACCTGGTGATAAAGTCACAGTTGATTTGACGCCATATGATCTAACTAGAGCTAGGATAACATTTAGAGCGAAATAAATACGGCTTTAAATTAATGTAAAAGGAAACAGATATGAAAGTAAACGCTTCGGTTAAAAAGATTTGTAGAAATTGTAAAGTTATAAGAAGAAATCGAGTAATTAGGGTTATTTGTAAAGATCCTAGGCATAAACAGCGCCAAGGTTAAAATAGTATTGAGATTCATAGGATAATAATATGGCACGTATAGCAGGCGTTAATATACCAAATCATCAACATGTTCAAATTGCATTGACAGCTATTTATGGTATCGGTCATTCGACGTCAAGTAAAATTTGCGAAACAGTTGGTATAGAACGAGACATTAAACTTAAAGATTTGACAGATAGTCAAATAGAATCTTTAAGAGATCACATAGCGACTATGACTATTGAAGGTGATTTGCGACGAGAAACTTCAATGAACATTAAACGTCTAATGGACTTAGGTTGCTATCGTGGGATGAGACATCGTCGCGGATTGCCTCTTAGAGGACAGCGTACTCGTACAAACGCTAGAACACGTAAAGGTCCACGTAAAGCTATACGGTCAAGATAGAAAAATATCTTTTACCTTACTAACTTATATTAATAATGGAACTCATTTAAATGGTTAAGGCAGCAACAAGATCAAGAAAGAAAATTAAAAAGAATGTATCAGAAGGCATCGCTCACATACATGCATCTTTTAATAATACTATTGTTACTATAACTGATAGGCAAGGTAATGCTTTGTCATGGGCAACTTCTGGTGGTGCTGGCTTCAAAGGTTCAAGGAAAAGTACACCTTTTGCTGCACAAGTTGCAGCAGAGAACGCGAGTAAAGTCGCGATTGAATGCGGTGTTAAAAATTTAGAAGTTCGCATTAAAGGCCCAGGACCCGGTAGAGATTCAGCTGTTAGAGCGCTAAATGCTGCTGGCTTTAGAATTTCTAGTATTTCTGATGTGACACCCGTACCACATAATGGTTGTCGTCCACCTAAGAAACGTCGTATTTAAGGAGATTGTGTTGGCAAGAAACTTAGAACCAAAATGTAGACAATGTCGCCGAGAAGGAGAGAAACTCTTCTTAAAAGGTGAGAAGTGTTTTACAGATAAATGTGCAATTGAAAGACGTGCATACCCTCCTGGTCAACATGGTCAGAAAAAAGTACGTTTATCCGACTATGGTGTTCAATTAAGAGAGAAGCAGAAGATCAGAAGAATTTATGGTTTGCTTGAGAAGCAGTTTAGAAACGCATATAAGTTAGCGGATAGTCAAAGAGGTGTAACCGGTGATAACTTATTGCAATTGCTTGAAAGTCGATTAGATAATGTAGCTTATCTAATGGGATTCGGGGCATCCAGATCTGAAGCAAGACAAGTAGTCAGGCATAACAGTCTTCTTGTAAATGGTAAACGCGTTAATATACCTTCATATATTATCAAAGCTGGCGATGTTATTGAAGTAAGAGAATCTTCACGTAGTCATCTACGTTTAAAAGCATCCATTGAATCAGCTGATAACAGAAATTTCCCTGAATGGCTGGAGATGGACGTTAAAGGAATGAAGGGAGTTTTTAAAGCTAAACCTGAAAGAAGTGATCTTTCATCTACGATTAATGAATCTTTAGTTGTCGAACTTTATTCAAAATGATGATAGGTTTTCATCACCGTTATTGCTACATTTAAGGACATTACTATGCTAGGTAATGAATTACTGACACCACGTATTATTGATGTTCAAAATATTTCTCCTTTACATGCTAAAGTGGTTATGGAACCATTTGAACGTGGATACGGACATACACTTGGAAATGCACTAAGAAGAATTCTACTATCTTCAATGTCTGGCTTTGCACCAACTGAAGTCAAGATCGCTGGAGTAGTTCATGAATACTCTGCTTTAGATGGTGTACAAGAAGATGTTGTTGATATATTACTTAATATTAAGGGTATTGTTTTAAAACTTCATAATAATGATGAAACAATATTGACACTTAATAAAAAAGGAAAAGGTATCGTTACAGCTGGTGATATTAATGAAAGTCATGATGTTGAGATTCTAAATCCTGATCATGTGATTGCACATCTTACATCTGATGGTGAACTTGATATTCAAATGAAAGTCGAGAGAGGAATTGGATATATGCCAGCGACCTCACGTAAGATTTGTGATCTAGATAAAAGTATTGGTACAATTTTACTTGATTCATCCTTTAGTCCAATTAGACGTGTTAGCTATACAGTAGAAAGTGCTCGAGTTGAACAAAGAACTGATCTTGATAAACTTGTTATGGATTTAGAAACGAACGGAATAGTCGAGCCAGAAGAAGCAATACGCTTTGCAGCTAGAGTTTTAGTGCAGCAACTTTCTGTCTTTGCTGATTTAGAAAGCACGCCTTTGCCAAAAGAGCAACCCAAAGCCCCGCAAATTGATCCTGTGCTTTTGCGTCCTGTTGACGATCTCGAATTAACTGTACGATCAGCAAACTGTCTTAAAGTCGAAAATATATATTATATTGGTGATCTAATTCAACGAACTGAAGCTGAACTACTTAGGACACCTAACTTAGGACGAAAGTCACTCAACGAAATCAAAGAAGTACTTGCTTCTCGCGAGCTTACTTTAGGAATGAAACTAGATAATTGGCCGCCAGCTAATTTAGAGAATATTGCAAAGGATTTAAACCATGCGTCATCTTAATAGTTTACGAAAGTTAAACCGTTCCAGTAGCCACAGAGCTGCTATGTTTAGAAATATGAGTAATTCGTTATTACGTCATGAAATCATAAAAACCACCTTGCCTAAAGCGAAGGAACTAAGACGGTATGTAGAACCAATGATAACCCTTGGAAAAAAGCCTTCATTATCTAATAGGCGCTTAGCGTTTAATCGACTCCGTGATCGTGAAATGGTAACTAAACTATTTTCTGAATTAGGAGAACGTTATCAAACACGACCTGGTGGTTATTTGAGAATATTAAAATATGGTTTTCGTAAAGGTGATAATGCTCCTATGGCTTTGGTTGAATTAGTTGATCGCAAAATAGTTGATGTAGTTGAAACAGAAGAAGAAATAGATAAAAAAGTAGAAGATTAAATATTTTTTTACAAATAAAGCCATTGATAGTTTAATCTATCAATGGCTTTATTTGTATGTGTTGAGTTAATGTTTCGTTCTATCAGATGATTATATAATTTTATTGAATAATAAGTTTTTTTTAATATCTTATATTTTATATAAATTATTATCTGTTCAACCTAAAATCCTCAGTTGATCGCTCCAGAAATGTCTAGTTTTATGAAATAAAACAAATATTCTGTCAAATGCCACACACCCTACAGGTGAGCTACGCTATGATGCTTATAGCACACTGTTCTTTATCTTTTGCTGCGTTGCAATTCGTTGTAATAACTCGTTATTACGCCTCATTGCGCCTTGCCAAAAATAAACAACAATGCACTCTAAGCCCCATTCAACTGAGGATTTTAGGTTCAAACGTGACAATTACACCCTATTTTTTCTGTATTTTGTCCATTTTTTTATGAATGAGCTGCAATATTCCATTTTGAGAATATTAAGTGATGGTGAAATACATTCTGCCACTTTATTAGCCTATCAATTAAATTGTTCTCAGGTGACAATCTTAAAGCACATAAGTAATATTGATGATCATGATATTACCATTTATAAATTTAGTTGCCATGAATATCGTTGGATTAACCCTTTTAAATGGCTTAGTCATAACTCAATAAATCAGCAACTTAATAATTACTCTTGTTGTTTCAAAATAAATATTCTAAATGAGATATCTTCTACTAATGATTATCTGCTGAATGTTTTAGACTCATCTATAACTACGAATCATCCTACTTTAGTTATATTAGCTGAGTTACAAAAAATCGGGCGCGGACAACGTGGGCGTTCTTGGCATACTGGTTTAGGAGATAGCCTTACATTTTCTCTTTTGTGGCGGTTTGTAAATGGTGCCTCCTCATTAGCTGGTTTAAGTTTATGTGTTGCTGTTGCAACTATTCGTGTACTTAGGCAGCTTTCAATTGATTCTGTATACTTGAAGTGGCCTAATGATATTTTATTTAAACAAAAAAAAATCGCGGGAACATTGATTGAATTACGTGGTGAAATGGAAGGTCCTTCTTTTGCTGTGATTGGAATTGGTATTAATTTTGATTTGTCTTCTAAGACAAAGTCGAATATTGATCAGCCTGTAGGTGACTTGTACGAAATTACTGGCTCTAAAGTTGATAGAAATTCTGTGCTTGCTCCTTTATTAATCGAGTTAAGGCGTGTCCTATTGCAATTTACTGGTTCTGGTTTCCAATCGTTTGTTAATGAATGGAATGAATCTCATTTTTTTAACGATAAAGCTGTTATATTAACACTTCCTGACTCTTCAATAATTGAAGGGGTTGTAAAAGGTGTAGATTGTAATGGTTCTCTCATGCTATCGACTTGTAAAGGTACGATGAAGTTCAACACAGGTAGTATTTCTTTACCTTCCAAAGACTGATGTGAATATGTTGTTAGCAATTGATTGTGGAAATTCGTATCTTAAATGGGGACTACATACTGGCTCTGAATGGATTACTAAAGATAGTGTATGTGTAGATGAATTGTCTCTTTTAAAGAGCCAATGGCATGAGCTAAAATTCGCGCCTTCTGCTATCATTATTTCCAACGTAAAGAATAATGATGTTTATAATCATCTTTCTAGTCTTGTTTCTATCTGGTCGGTCAATCCACACTGGATATCCCCTCTGCCGTTTCAGTGTGGTGTAACAAATGGATATATTGATGCAAGCCAATTAGGCAGTGACCGGTGGGCATCATTGATTGCTGTAAAGCATCTGGTAAATCAACCTTGTTTGGTAATAAATGTAGGTACAGCAATGACGATTGATGCCATTTCTAAAACTGGTCATTTTTTTGGGGGCATCATTTTGCCTGGTCCTGATCTAATTTTGCAAAGTTTAAATACACATACCGATCAACTATCCGATAAAGCAGGCTGTTATCAAGATTTCCCAACAAGCACAATTAATGCAACTTTTTCTGGCTTGATACATTCAACAATTGGGTCAATTGACCGGATGAGAAATATTTTTTCTCGTACGTTGAATCATAGTGTTGAGCATTGCATCATTAGTGGTGGTGGCGCCCATAAATTGCTACCTTTTATTAGTGACCCTGTTACTGTTATAGATAATCTGGTTCTTGAGGGTTTGGTCATCATAGCAGCTGAAACTTACGATTATTAGTTTATTTTTATGTCTTTCTTTCATAATGTTACATTTTATACTTCTGCTAATGATATTAGAGGTTTGCCCGTGCACTCAGGAATTGAGGTTGCATTTGCTGGTAGGTCAAATGCCGGGAAATCCAGTGTTATTAACACACTAACAAATAGAAATCGTTTGGCTTTTGTGAGCAAAACCCCGGGCAGAACACAATTAATTAATTTTTTTCAATTTGGTACCGACTTTTTTCTTGTTGACCTGCCTGGATATGGTTATGCTAAAGTCCCTTTGTCTGTAAGACAACATTGGGAAAAGTTTTTAAGTACCTATTTGCAAACTAGGGATTCACTAAAAGGGCTGATTCTGATTATGGATATACGTCACCCTTTAAAAGAACTTGATATACAAATGCTTGATTGGTTTGCGCCGACAGGTAAATCGATCCATATCTTACTAACTAAATCAGACAAACTCAGCAGAAATGAGGCTAATCGTACTTTACTGGAGGTTAGAAAATCTTTGCTGCAGTCTTATGCGCATTGCACTGTTCAATTATTTTCTAGCACTAAAAGTATTGGTGTTGAAGAAACGATTTCTGTGATTAATGACTGGTTTTGTGTGTCAGAAAAATTGTATCAGGATAACAAGTCTGATAATAAAAGACCCCCGGTTAAAGGGGAGTAAAACCGGGGGGAACCGCCTTAATATCACTTAAGGCTCCGCCTCAGGGAGGTAAGACGGAGGACAATCAAGTATGTCCACTTAAAAGACATATGAATTGTTGAATAAGTTCCCAAAATGTTTTTTTATTTCATTATTTATTTTAATTGCCTATGTTCTCATTAAGTCAGTATCCACAAAAAAGATTACGTCGTTTGCGGCGTAACAATTTTTCACGTCGACTTGTTCAAGAATCGTATCTCACAGTTGATGATTTTATTTACCCCGTTTTTGTTTTAGAAGGAGTGAACCGTCATGAAGACGTGGCCTCTATGCCAGGTGTTACGCGTCAAAGTGTTGATGTTCTAATGCGAGAAGCTGAAATGTGTTTAGAGCTTGGTATACCGGCAATTGCCATTTTCCCAGTAATTGATGAGACACATAAAAATTTAACTGCAGATGAAGCTTTTAATCCCGATGGATTGGTGCCTAGAGTAGTACGTGAATTAAAACGGGCGTTTCCGGAGTTAGGCGTTATTACTGACGTTGCGTTGGACCCTTATACGAGTCATGGTCAAGATGGATTAATTGACTCTAATGGTTATGTGATGAACGATGAGACTGTTGAGGTTCTTCGTAAACAAGCGCTTGTCCATGCGCAAGCAGGTGCAGATATTGTGGCTCCTTCTGACATGATGGACGGGCGTATAGCGGCTGTACGTGAAACTCTAGATGAAAACGCATTTATTCATACAAAAATCTTAGCTTACTCGGCCAAGTATGCATCTAGTTTCTATGGGCCGTTTCGTGATGCTGTTGGTTCTGCTGCAAATTTGGCTGCTGGTAATAAATTTACTTATCAAATGGATCCTGCAAATTCCGATGAGGCATTGTGGGAGGTGGGCCTTGATCTTAATGAAGGTGCGGACATGGTTATGGTAAAGCCCGGTATGCCTTATTTAGATATTGTTCGTCGTGTAAAAGATGAGTTTAAAGTGCCAACATTTGTTTATCAAGTTAGCGGTGAATACGCCATGTTAAAAGCGGCTGCGATGAATGGTTGGTTAAATGAAGAAGCTTGTGTTTTAGAAGCGCTATTGACTTTTAAGCGTGCTGGCGCAAACGGTATACTAACTTATTACGCGATAGATGCTGCCAAATGGCTTAAAAAGAATTCATAATAGTTTTAGAACAATTGGTCTTTCAAATTATCGGGTACTGTGATTGATTGGTCAATATTATGTTCAGCGAGTGGTGGCAGTTGTTCTTGTAAGAAATACTCTATGATTTTTCCGTGTGTGTCTCTTAAGCCAGATTCAGAATTGATACGTGCGGTAATTACTTTCTCAGGTTGTGTATATTCCCCCATAGGCATGTCTTTTAGTGCCTTTGACATATAATCCATCCAAATAGGTAGTGCAACGCGTCCACCGGTTTCATTGTTACCAAGTGACTGTGGTTCGTCATAGCCAGTCCATGCAACTGCAACTAAATCATTCTGGAAACCACAAAACCATGCATCTATAAAGTTGCTTGTTGTGCCTGTCTTACCAGCCAAATCTGTTCGTCCCAATTGTTTGGCACGGACTGCAGTGCCTTGCTGTATGACATCTTGCATCATGTTTGTCATGATGAACGCATTACGTGGATCAATCACGCGCATAGCGCCTTGTGTAGCGACAGCGGGGTTAACCTGTTCGATAATATTACCTCTGTCATCTTCAATTCGTTTTATAAAATGAGGTGAAACGCGGTAGCCTCCATTAGCAAATATGGCATAACCGGTAGCCATTTGTATCGGGGTGACAGATCCAGAACCTAATGCCATGGGTAAATAGGGCGGGTGACGATCAGCCTCAAACCCGAAACGGGTGATATAGTCTTGCGCATATTGTAGGCCAATCGCTTGCAGGATGCGAATAGATGCCAAGTTCTTTGATTTTGCCAAAGCGACACGCATGCGCATAGGACCGCCATATTTACCATCGAAATTCCTTGGCTCCCAGAGTTGGCTACCAGTCTGTGCAGCGCTAAATGATAGAGGCGCATCATTAATAATAGTTGCCGGTGTAAAACCTTTTTCTAGTGCTGCAGAATAAATAAATGGTTTAAAGCTTGAGCCCGGTTGCCGCCACGCTTGTGTCACATGGTTAAATTGATTCTGATGAAAATCAAATCCACCAATTAATGCGCGTATGGCACCATCATGTGGGTCAATAGAAACAAACGCGGCCTCTACTTTGGGTAATTGGACTACATGCCAGATATTCTCTTGATCTTGCTGTATACGGATTAAAGCGCCGGGCTTAATCACTTTTTCGCCTACATCAGAGATGGTACTTGATAGATGCTTCTGGATCAGTTGTAGTCCATCTTTGTTGATTTGGATTATATCGCCGCCTTTACGGTAGGCATGGATTTCGTTTTGAGTAACTTTAAGAATAATTGCAGCATAGATATCATCACTATTTTTAATATTATTCAGTGCCTCTTCTAAAGTTTTTTCCTGATTAACACCGTTTTTTAGTAAGTCGACATACCCTTCTGGTCCTCGGTAACCTCTGCGCTTATCGTAATTAAGCACATTCTGTCGTAATGCTTGATAAGCTGCTTGTTGGTCTGACTTTCTTATCGTTGTGTAAACGTTGATTCCTTTACTATAGGCCGCTTCTTCATATCGTTCATATATGATTTGTCTGGCCATTTCAGCAACATAATCTGCTTTCACCGAAAAAGTTTGTATTTTCTGTTTAATGGAAATAGGTTGTGTTTCTAGCTGTTTTAATTGTTGGCTAGTGATGTGATCAAGTTTATGTAGCCGCCCTAGTACATAATGTTGCCTCACCTTTGCTCGTTCAGGGTTAACGACGGGATTAAAGAGTGAAGGTGCTTTAGGTAATCCTGCTAACATGGCTGCCTCAGCCATATCAATTTCTCCAAGTGTTTTCCCAAAATAGATCTGAGCTGCTGCTGAAAACCCGTAACTCCGTTGTCCTAGGTAGATCTGATTGATATATAGTTCTAATATTTGATCTTTATTTAAGCTGCGTTCGATCTTGAACGCGAGTAAAGCTTCGCTAAATTTTCTCGTCAATGTTTTTTCTCGGGTGAGGAAAAAGTTTCTAGCGACTTGCATCGTTATTGTACTAGCGCCCTGGCGAACGCCGCCTGCTGCAAAATTGGAATATGCGGCTCTTAATACTCCGATGTAATCGACACCGCTATGCTCATAGAAACGATCATCTTCTGCCGCAAGGATTGCTTGTTTAAGATGTTCAGGAACTTCGTCGATTGTGACGACATCACGGCGTTCAGTACCAAATTCACCAATTAATAACCCTTCGTCGCTATAGATCCGTAATGGGATCTTAGGACGGTAATCGGTTAGTGCCTCTAACGAGGGCAGCGTAGAGAAGGTGACCATTGCAGCAAAGCCAATCAGTAAGATACCAATTACGCCTAAGCCGGAAAGTGTAAGAAAAAAATTATAAAGCCAACGTGGTAACATGGGGACAATTTAAAAATTAATGAGATAGAAGATGCAAACAATTATAGCGGGTATAAATAGTGTTTTTCTGTTAATGGTTTTTCAATAGAGTCTGTAATAATTAGTTAAGCGTTAGAGGAATGTCTAAAAAGCTCATGCTTTTAAATGATTCTAGTCGTATTTAATAATTAAGATAGTGAGTATCGCCGCTAATAGGCCAATGTTCAAGGTAAATTTCGATCTAAATCTCGATTTCTTTAAATCAAAATCGCCACCATTAATTGGCGTTGATATTAGTTCGTCATCTGTAAAGATGGTTGAGCTATCTTTGGTGGATAAGGAGACTAACACTTATCGTTTAGAACAGTATGCTATTGAGCCCTTACCTGCTGGTGCAATGCTTGATGGCGCTATTGTAAATTTGGATGCGGTGAGTGATTGTATTTCAAGGGGCTGGAGCCGCATGGCGACACGTTTGAAAAATGTTGCTTTAGCATTGCCTGCATCTGATGTCATCACAAAAAAAATAATTGTGCCTGCTGGATTGCGTGAAGCTGACTTAGCTTTTCAAGTGGAAAATGAAGCGGGCCAATATATCCCGTTTGCACTTGATGAAGTTGACATTGATTTTCAGGTGCTTGGTCCTGTGCCCAATAATTCTGAAGAAATTAATGTGCTCATCGCGGCTTCACGTAAAGATAAAGTTGAAGATCGTGTCGCAGCTGCCATGGCTGCTGGCCTCAAAACGATTGTGATGGATGTGGAACCCTATGCAGCGCAGTCAGCGTTTGAATTGATCGCAAGTAAGATGGTTAGTCATGGGGAAGACCAAATAATTGCATTAGTAGATATCGGTTCATCTGCGATGAATGTGAATGTATTCCATGGCAATGATTCTGTGTACATGCGAGATCAATCATTTGGCGGTAATCAATTAACGCAAGAAATTCGTAAACAATTTAATCTTTCGTTGGAAGAGTCTGAAGCAGCAAAAAGAACTGGTGAGTTGCCTGAAAATTATAGGACAGATATTTTGCAGCCATTTTGTGAAACATTAGCTGTTGAGGTGATGCGGGCGATACAGTTTTTTTATACTTCGACTCAGTATGCGGAGGTAAATCAAATATTTCTTGCCGGAGGCTGTGTCGTCATTCCAGGCTTAGACAAAATAATTGCATCGCGTACACAAGTGAGTACATTAGTTGTGAACCCATTCTCAAGTATGGAGTTTTCCACTCGTATCACACCAAGGCAACTCAGTTTAGATGCACCATCACTTTTAATTGCTTGTGGTTTGGCTATGCGAAGCTTTGATCCGTCATGATTAGAATTAATTTACTTCCACATCGTGAGTTGAAGCGTAAAGCACTGCAGCAACAAATTGTTGCTTTGGCTGGAGTTGTATCATTTTTTGGCTTAGTTGTTGTTTGGGGTGTGCATATGGTAATTGAAAGCAAAATAGATTATCAAAACAGCCGCAATCAATTTATGACTACGCAAATAGCGATATTAGATACACAAATTTCGGAAATAAGAGACATTAAATCTCAACTTGATGAATTACTAACCCGCAAAAGTGTTGTTGAAACGTTGCAAAGCAGCCGGTCAGAAGTAGTTTATTTGTTGGATCAACTGGTACGATTGCTGCCTGATGGCGTATATTTAAAAGATATAAAGCAGGATGGACGTGGTATCAATTTGGTTGGTTATGCGCAATCCAATGCTTGGGTGTCTTCCTTGATGCGTAATCTGGAATCTTCTCCTTGGCTCCATTCACCTGTGTTAGTAGAGATCAAAGCTGTAACTGTGGATGATGTGCGTCAGAATGAATTTAGTTTAAATATTGAACTGGTGCAGCCGTCGGGTGAAGATGATGTGGAGGAATAATCTGATTCTGCAACCGGGTAAGTTTGAGGGCAGTTGTTATGAAAAATTTTATTGCAGAGCTAAAGCAATTAGACCCGAATGATCCTGGTGGTTGGCCGGGTGCCATTCAGGCCTGTGCTTTGTTTTTGTTACTAATTGCGATTATTACTGCAGGCTATTTTCTGGATTGGCAAGGTCAATTAAATACATTGAAAGATGTGCGTGCCGAGGAGCAAACGCTTAAAGATACCTATCTGATAAAAAAAACAAATGCGGTTAATCTTCCTATTTTGCGCCAACAATTACAAGATATCGAGCAATCAATGAATGCATTATTAAAGCAATTGCCAGACAAATCCGAAATGGAAGCGCTGTTAGTTGACATTAATCAGGCAGGATTAGGACGCGGATTACAATTTGAATTATTTAAACCAGCTGCGGATGAAACTATTAAGGAGTTTTATGCGGAGTTGTCAGTTTCTATTCGGGTTACTGGTGGTTATCATGACATTGGTGCTTTTGCTAGTGACGTTGCGCGATTGCCTCGTATTGTGACACTAAATGATATCAGCATCACGCAAGGTATTGAGGGGAAATTGATTTTAGATGCTACTGCAAAAACTTTTCGTTATCTGGAAGAAGATGAGGTGATGAATATAGATGGGGTTGCTGGGCCATGAGGAAGCGTTGTAATCTTTTATTTATATTGTTTTCTTGCTCGCTAATTGTTGCTTGTAGTGATGTCGATTACAGTGATCTAGAAACATTTGTTAATAACTCAGGGAATGGGCTGCGTGGAGAGGTTGAGCCCTTGCCTGAGGTTAAGCAGTATCAGTTTTTTACCTACCAAGCGTTTGATATCACCAGTCCATTCGTTCCCAGAAAAAATGAGCAGGTACAGAATAATAGGTCTGGTATTCAGCCGGATGTAGACAGACGAAAAGGGTTTCTAGAAAGTTTCCCGCTGGAAAGCTTAGTCATGGTTGGTTCACTTGAAAAAGATGAATCTATTTATGCTTTGATAAAATCGCCGGAAGGAACGCTGCATCGAGTAAAAGAAGGAGATTATTTGGGACATGATTTTGGCAGGGTCTATGAAATTGCTGAATCACGAGTTGAAATTATGGAAATTGTTCAGGAAGGCGTTAATGAGTGGACAGAACGTGCCAACACACTGATGTTAGAAGATTAGGAGTATCACATGAAGTATCCAATACTGATAAAGGTGGGTTTGTGGTTGGGGAGTATTATGATGTTATATTTGTTTGCCCCCTCAATTTTTGCTGAGCAAAGTAGCGTAGAACGGCCGCAACCAAACGGTATTCAGTCAATTAACGTATCTACAATCCAAAGCGGGGAAATAGTTGCTAAATTAACATTGGATCATCCGTTGGAGACAAAACCAGTCGGTGTAGCTTTAAAAAACCCTTATCGACTTTATTTCGATTTTTATAATGCCACTAATAATCTTGGAACAAATCTCAGGAACATTGAAGAAGGTGATTTGCATAGCGTAAATATTGTACAAGCTGGTAAACGAACGCGTGTGGTATTCAATTTGTCCGATTTGATGCGACATGAAGTTTGGATGACTGATAACAACTTATTCATTAAGCTGAATAAGGTTTCTGATCATCAAATGATCGGTTCAACAGTGCGTTTTACTGAAGATGTTTTGGGAAAAGAAAAGAATAGTTTGCAGGATATTGATTTCCGTCGGGCTGAGAGTGGTGAAGGACGTATTGAAGTTGATTTGCTGAAGCCTAATGCAGTGATAGATGTTCATCATCAAGGCGATGATCTTGTAGTGGAATTTATTAATACTGCTTTACCAAGTAATTTGGAAAGAAAACTGGATGTGGTTGATTTTGCAACGCCGATACAGACAATTAATACAATGAGGCATGGCGACAATATAAGAATGGTTGTCAAACCAGGTGGACGTTGGGAATATACCTCTCATCAGAGTGAAACAAAGTTTGTGTTGGCAGTCAGAGCTTTGATAGAGAGTGAAGAAGAACTCGAAAAAAGAAAACGTGTTACAGGGGGTTATACAGGAGAAAAGTTGTCATTGAATTTCCAGGATGTGGAAGTTCGAGCTGTTTTACAGGTGATTGCTGATTTTACAAATTTTAATATTATTGCCAGTGATTCGGTTGATGGTAATCTTACATTACGATTGAGAGACGTGCCATGGGACCAAGCATTGGATATAGTATTGCAGGCAAACGGACTGGATAAACGTAAAACAGGGAATGTGATTTTTGTCGCACCAAGTAAAGAAATGGCGGATAGGGAATTGCTCGATTTAGAAGCAAAGTTGCAAGTGACAGAGTTAGAGCCATTGCAAACAGAAACTTTACAACTTAATCACCGCAGAGTTAACTCTATTTCATTTGAAGGGATGCTCAGTGAACGTGGGGGGCTTAATTTGGATGAAATTAGTAATACCTTAACGATTACTGATATATCCTCAAAATTAACAGAGATTAGAAAACTTGTAAGACGATTAGATGTTTTTGAGCGGCAAGTAATGATTGAGGCGCGTATTGTGGAAGCAACTGAAACGTTTAGTCGTGAGCTTGGTGCACGATTTGGCGTACAGAATTCATCAACGTTTGGTGGTCGTGGATTTGGGGCTTCCGGTAATTTGGAGAATTCTAGTAGTTTAGCCTCTGGTGGAAGTGCCGGTGGAGGCGATAATTTAAATGTAAATTTACCTGCTGCTGGTGCGGTAGGACTTGCTGGCGGACCAGCTGCTTTGGGTTTGAGTCTGATTAAGATCAATAATGGACGATTAATCAACCTCGAACTGTCTGCTCTGGAGACGGATAGCAAAGGGCGGGTTATTGCAAGTCCCCGTGTTGTAACGGCACATGGCGTAGAAGCCATCATTGAGCAGGGTGACCGGGTTCCTTTTCAGCAGGCAACAAGTAGTGGTGCAACAAGTATTCGTTTCGTTAACGCAACCTTGAGTTTGAGGGTTAAGCCTTTGATTACGCATGATAATCAGATTGATATGGAGTTGAGCATCAATCAAGATAAGATTGGTGAGAGTGTTAATGCATTTTTGCCACCCGCAATTAATACTAAGCAGGTTACTACCAAGGTTTTGGTGGATAATGGCGGTACTGTGGTTATTGGTGGTATTTTTGAGCGTGCAGAGAATCAGGTTGTTAACAAAGTTCCACTGCTTGGCGATATTCCTTTGTTAGGCCATATTTTCCGTAACACATCAAAGCAAGATGATAAGCGGGAGTTATTGGTTTTTGTAACCCCCCGAATATTGACGGAAAATCTTAATTTTCAGTAATTTGGGCTATGATCATCAGCTTTAATTGACTGATTGATCAAGCCAATGTACTAGGCCTTGACTGTTCAGTTTGATATCCGAGCTTAATAGTGTGCAAATTTCTTCTTTTGGTAGTGAACACTTATGTTCGTTAAGTTTCTGTAAGAATAGTGCTTGTAACTCTTCAGAAATTCTAGTTATTTTGTCGGTTTTTTTTTCCTGTTGGAATTTTTTTGCAATTTCAACATGTGCATCAATTAATTGATGCATTGATTCGACATGTTGCGTTAGGTTGCCGATGCGGCTGTAATGTGTCAAAAAGGCAAATTTTGGTTGGTAACACATTATTCGTTCTAAGGATTTATGTGCGGCAATTGGGTCAAATTGAACTGGTGTGGTGGTGGGAAATACGAATTCAATACCGTTTACGTCAAATTCCCGATAAGAAACGCCAAAAGTATCCCCTGTGAAAAATGATTGACTGCGTTCATCATAAATACAATTGTGGTGACGAGCGTGGCCCGGTGTGTCTAGGAAAAGTAAACTGCGGCCATTCAACTCAAACTCACTGTTGTCTGGTGCTTCAAGAATTCGATTCTCATCAATAGGTGAAATCTCACCATAAACGCGTTTAAATTCAACTTCCCCGTAAACTGCTGTTGCGCCAGCAACTAGTGCGGCAGGATTGGCCATATGGCGGGCACCACGAGGGTGGACAATCAATTTTGCATTTGGAAAACGACGCATGCATTCACTGGCACCGCCCGCGTGATCGAGGTGTATGTGAGTAAGGATGACATACGTGACGTTTTCAACCGTAAGGTTTTTCTGTTTTAATGCTTGAATGACGCCAGGGATTGAAAAAGAAGTGCCAGTATCTATCAGTGCAACGGAATCTTTTTCAACGATTAAATGTATGGCGGCTCGTTTTGGGCGATGAAACTGTGCGTCAACAGCGCTGATACCATGTTTGAAATCTGTAACAAGTGATAATTGCATATTTTTCTGGCTTGTTTGTGATAGGAAAATTGGTTCTACTTGATGGATTTTTTTAATTGTTCAAGGATTGCTGGGTTCTCTAATGTGGAGATATCTTGGGTGATCTCTTCATCTTTAGCGAGTGTTCGTAATAAACGGCGCATAATTTTACCGGATCGTGTTTTTGGTAAGTTTTCACCAAAACGTATTTCTTCCGGTTTGGCAATGGGACCAATTTCTTGTGCGACCCATTCACGTAACTCAAGTATGATTTTGCTGGCTTCTTCTGCTTGTGGTAACTGTCCTTTAAGTACCACAAAGGCAATCACGGACTCTCCTTTGATCTCATGTGGTTTCCCAACCACAGCTGCTTCTGCAACGAGTGGGTTGGCAACTAACGCTGATTCAATTTCCATTGTGCCTAATCGATGCCCTGAAACATTTAGAACATCATCAATGCGACCCATAATCCAGAAATACCCATCATCATCACGATATGCAGAATCACCTGCTAGATAATATTTCCCTTGATCTATTTCCTCTGGAAAGTAAACTTTCTTGAAACGTTCCGGATCTTTCCAGAGTGTACGGATTTGTGAAGGGAAAGGATTTTTAATTACAAGGAACCCTCCATTCCCTTGTTCAACATCCTGACCAGTTTCGTCGACAATGGCAGCTTGAATTCCAGGTAAAGGTAATGAGCAAGAACCTGGTTTGAGAGTAAATGCGCCAGGTAGTGGGGCGATCATGTGGCTGCCTGTTTCCGTTTGCCACCAAGTGTCAACAATTGGGCAGCGAGATTGCCCTACTTTTTCATAAAACCACATCCAAGCTTCTGGGTTAATTGGTTCACCTACTGAGCCGAGTAACCGCAATGATGAAAGGTCATGCTTTTCAGGTAAATCAGGCCCTAGTTTAATGAGTGAGCGTATTGCCGTGGGGGCAGTATAGAAAGTGGTTACTTTATGTTTTTGGATAATTTCCCAGAAACGGCTGGCGTTCGGATAAGTTGGCACACCTTCAAAGATGACCTGGGTTGCGCCCATTGCTAGTGGACCGTAGGCCACATAACTGTGTCCAGTTATCCAGCCGACATCTGCAGTACACCAAAATATATCAGAAGATTTATAATCAAACACCCATTGCATACTGACCATTGTTCCAAGCAAGTAGCCGGCGCTGGAGTGTTGTACACCTTTGGGTTTTCCGGTGGATCCGGATGTGTAAAGTGTAAATAATGGGTGTTCAGCATTGACCCACTCCGGTTCACAGTCTATGTTGGCCAATTGTGTAATTTCATGCCACCAGACATCACGATCAGGATTAAAAGGTATGTTTGAGCCAGAACGTTGATAAACAACGATGGATTTAACGGAATTTGCGCCGCCCATACTCATTGCTTCATCAACAGTCGCTTTGAGTGGGTGATGCTTGCCGCCGCGTACTTGCTCGTCAGCAGTAATAATGGTAACAGCGCCTGCATCAGTGATTCGCTCGTGAAGGCTTTTTGCAGAAAATCCGCCGAAAACGACTGAGTGTATTGCGCCTATACGAGCGCATGCCTGCATGGCAACAACGGCTTCAATACGCATGGGCATGTAAATGACGACGCGATCACCTTTTTTAATGTTTTGAGCTTTCAGGGCATTGGCGAATTGGCAAACACTTTGATGTAGTTCTCGGTAGGTTGCTTTAGTGATTTCGCCTTCATCAGATTCGAAAATGATGGCAGTTTTATCTGGTTGAGTACTTAAATGCCGATCAAGGCAGTTATAAGATATGTTTATTTCACCATCATTGAACCATTTGTAAAATGGCGGGTCACTTTCATCAAGTACTTGACTAAATGGTGAGTGCCACAAAAGGTAGTGATTGGCTTGTTTTGCCCAGAAGTTTTTATAATCCTTTTCAGCTTCTGTGCACATTGCTTGATATGCTGCCATACCAGATACGTTGGCTTGCTTAACAAATGTACCGTTTGGTGGAAATGTGCGAGTTTCATTTAAAACGGATTCAATAACTGACATGTCTGACCTCCAAAAAACCGTGTGTGCTTTAGATTTGAGGTGATTGTAACATTAGCATTAAATTCGTAGCTGATAATTGCATGGTTGATTTGTGAGGTGAAATTAGGTCATTGTTGGTCTTTGTAACTCCATAGAGTAGGCCTCCTGTTTTTTCGGGGAGCATTTGCTTGTGAATGATAGTATCGCATTATTAACTACTAAGGCACTACATCTGATGAAGATTGTGTTTCTTATTTCATAAAATTTTGTTAGAATGCTCGAATAAATTCGATGGGCTTTGTTAGCCCATTTTTTATTTGTGGCGAGGCTATGGTACTAGAAGAATTGTTGGAATCAACTCTCGAGGGTATGGGGTATGAGTTGATTGAGGTTGAGCAATTGGCACGTGGCAAGTTATTACGGGTTTTTGTAGATAAAGAGGGCGGTATCAATATTGATGATTGTGTGGCAATTAGTAATCATTTAAATCAGTTGTTGTTGGTTGAGAATATTGACTATGGTCGACTGGAGGTGTCTTCGCCTGGATTAGATAGGCCGCTGAAGAAAGAGGCCGATTTTCTCCGTTTTCAGGGGGAAACAATTAAGTTGAAACTGCGTGTCCCATTGCAGGGACAAAGAAATTTTGTTGGGGTTTTGCGGGAAATAGATAATGGTATTTTAAAACTGGAAGTTGAAGGAAAATTGTTAGACCTTGAATTGAGTAACCTTGGAAAAGCTCGTTTGGTTCCAAAGTTGTAGGCGTATAAAAATTTGGCTGGAGGACTATGAGCCGCGAAATTTTACTGTTAGTTGATGCGTTGGCGCGTGAAAAATCTGTTGAAAAAGAAATCGTTTTCACTGCGCTAGAAATGGCATTGGCTTCTGCAACAAAAAAACGATTTCATGAAGATGTTGATGCACGTGTTTCGATCGATAGAGAAACGGGTGATTATCAATCTTATCGTCGTTGGTTGGTAGTTGAAGATGATGCTATTGAGGAGCCTGATCACGAGATAAAGCTGTCTGAAGCACAACAAGATAGTGTTGATATTCAGTTGGGGGACTATGTTGAGTCACCTTTGGAGCCTATTGAGTTTGGTCGTATCGGTGCGCAGGCGGCAAAGCAGGTGATTTTTCAGAAGATACGGGACGCAGAGCGTGAGCAGATGCTGAGTGATTTCCTTGAGCGTGAGGAATACTTAGTGGCTGGGACAATTAAGCGTATGGAACGTGGGAATGCGATTATTGAATCTGGCAGAATTGAAGCTGAATTGCCGCGAGATCAGATGATCCCTAAAGAAAATTTGCGTGTGGGTGATCGTATACGCGCTTATCTTTATAAAGTTGATCGTGCTGCTAGAGGGCCGCAATTAAAGCTCTCACGTATTTCTCCTGAATTTCTGATGAAGTTGTTTGAGTTGGAAGTACCCGAGATTGAAGAAGGGTTGTTGGAAATTAAAGTAGCTTCAAGGGACCCTGGATCACGTGCCAAGATCGCAGTTAAATCCAATGATCAGCGTGTAGACCCAATTGGTACCTGTGTAGGTATGCGTGGTTCACGAGTACAAGCGGTGATTTCTGAATTGGCTGGTGAACGAGTCGATATTATTTTGTGGTCGGATGACCCTGCAACTTTTATCATTAATGCATTGGCTCCTGCTGAAATTAGCAGCATTATGGTTGATGAAGAAAATCATAGTATGGACATTGTGGTTGATGATGAGAATCTAGCGCAAGCTATTGGTCGTGGTGGTCAAAATGTACGATTAGCTTCAGAACTGACTGGGTGGGAGCTTAACATTATGACCGTGGAAGAATCCCAGACCAAACATGAAGAAGAGGCATCAGTAACTTGTCAGTTGTTCATGGATAAGCTAGACGTGGATGAAGAGGTTGCAAGTATTCTTGTGCAAGAAGGATTTGCGACTTTGGAAGAGGTCGCTTACGTGCCTATCGATGAAATGATGGAAATTGAATCGTTTGACGAAGAAACGATTGATGAGATTCGTAATCGCGCACGTAATGTTTTGCTGACTGAAGCGATTGTCAGTGAAGAGAAGATTGAGAACGTTGCTGCAGACTTATTGTCTTTGGAAGGTATGGATATTGAGACTGTGCGGATGTTGGCCGCTAGAGGGATTAACAGCCAGACTGATCTGGCTGATTTGGCTGCAGATGATTTAGTTGAGATAACTGGAATGGAAATTGAGCGTGCGAATCAATTAATTATAAAGGCACGCGAACCATGGTTTGCTTAATTTTTGTTTGATGCCAATAGATATTACACATATATCGATTGGTTTGATGTTTTGAATGCTGAAGGGTTATAGATGGCTCATATGAGTGTAGAACAATTTGCTAACGAACTTGGTTTGTTGCCGGCGGTATTGCTTGAACAATTGCAAGCGGCAGGAGTAAAAAAAATGTTGGCTGAAGATGGTTTGACCGAGCAAGATAAGGCTCAATTACTTGAGTATCTACGTAAGACTCATGGTGCATCGACAAATAAAAGCAAAGTGACGTTAACACGTCGTCAAACTTCTGAAATTCGAAAATCTGATAGTGCCGGTCGCCCGAGAACAATACAGGTTGAAGTTCGCAAAAGACGTGTATTTACTAAACCTGGCGTATCTGATAAGGCTCAGGCCGAACCTATACAGCAGACTAAAGTGGCTGAGAAAGTCCAAGTGGATCCTGTTGTAGATGCGGAACAATTAGCGTTACGAGAAGCAGAAGCAAAAAGACAGGCTGAATTAATTGCAAGGCAGACAGCAGAGTTTAAAGAAAAACAAACAAAGAAAAAGAGCGGAGAAATAGAAGTTAATAAGCAGGACGCTGAGACAAAAGAAGAAACTGAGGCGCTAAAAGAATCGGAGAATATGCCGGCGACAGAGAAAAAGACTGCGCCTGAGACTGTTTCAGAGAAAGAGTCAGCCCATGCAGAAAAAGTGAGTTCACCAGCTAGTGCAACAGAAGGGACATTACATAAGCCGGAAGTAAAGCCAGAGAATAAAACCGAAAAGAAAAAGAAACCGGTTAAGCAAGTTGTATGGAAAGATGATGGCGTAAAAAAGCGAAACGTGAAGTCTCGTGGGGATCAAAAAACCAATCAAGGTTGGCGAACACGACGTGACAGACACAGTAAGCCTGCATCATCTGGTAACCAACAAAATGCGCATGGTTTTTCTGCGCCGACTGAACCAATTGTGCATGAAGTAATGGTGCCGGAAACAATTTCTGTCGGAGCGTTAGCTCAAAAAATGTCGGTTAAAGCAGCCGATGTGATTAAGGTGTTGATGAAGATGGGTAGTATGGTGACCATCAATCAAATGCTAGACCAAGAGACCGCAATGATTGTTGTTGAGGAGATGGGGCATGTGGCAAAATATGCCGCACTTGATAGTCCAGAAGCATTTTTGACTGATGATGAATCATCAGAAACAGAAGTCGATATGGAATCGAGAGCACCTGTTGTTACAGTGATGGGGCATGTTGATCACGGAAAAACTTCATTGCTTGATTATATTCGTCGTTCAAGAGTTGCTGGTGGTGAGGCTGGTGGAATAACGCAGCATATCGGGGCTTATCATGTAGAAACTGATCGCGGGATGGTTACCTTTCTCGATACCCCTGGCCATGAAGCTTTTACTGCTATGAGAGCGCGTGGTACTAAAATCACTGATATTGTGATTTTAGTAGTTGCTGCCGATGATGGTGTTATGCCGCAAACTATTGAGGCAATTCATCACGCGAAAGCGGCTGCTATTCCAGTTATTGTTGCAGTAAATAAGATGGATAAACCGGAAGCTAATGTCGAACGAATAAGGCAGGAACTGGTTGCGCATGAAGTGGTGCCTGAAGACTGGGGTGGCGATACGATGTTTATCGAAGTCTCTGCTAAAACAGGACAAGGTATAGATGCGTTGTTGGAAAGTATCTTACTGCAAGCGGAATTATTAGAACTCAAAGCGCCGACAAAGGCCGCTGCAAAAGGTGTGGTGATAGAGTCTCGCTTAGATAAAGGACGTGGTCCTGTAGCAACAATATTAGTGCAGTCTGGCACATTGAAACGTGGTGACGTGCTATTAGCTGGCGCTGTATTTGGGAAGATACGTGCCATGAATGATGAGAATGGAAAACCGATCAAGCAGGCTGGTACCTCAATACCGGTTGAAATACAGGGGTTATCTGAAGTGCCTGATGCTGGTGAGGTAGTGATATCTCTGGATGATGAGCGAAAAGCACGAGAAATAGCATTGTTTCGTCAGGGTAAATATCGTGATGTGAAGCTTGCAAAATTGCAGGCAGCAAAGCTGGAAAATGTGTTCGAACAGCAAGATGATGTCAAAATATTAACGCTAATTATTAAAGCGGATGTACAAGGTTCATGTGAAGCTTTGGCTCATGCATTGCATAAAATTTCAACCGAAGAAGTGAAAGTCAATATTATCCATAGCGCTGTTGGTGCAATTATTGAATCCGATATTAATTTGTCACTGGCTTCAAAAGCGGTTGTTATTGGTTTTAATGTTCGTGCGGATGCAAGTGCACGTAAATTGATTTCTTCAAGTGGTGTAGATGTTCGGTACTACAATATTATTTATGAAGCAGTAGATGAAATTAAAGCGGCGCTCTCAGGGATGATGGCACCTGATCGTAAAGAAACTATTTTGGGTCTAATTGATGTTCGTGAAGTGTATCGTATTCCAAAAGTTGGTGTGGTGGCAGGTTGTTATGTGCAAGATGGTATGGTTAAAAAGAACTCTTTAGTTAGATTATTACGTGATGGTAAGGTGGTACATAGCACCGAGTTAGATTCACTGAAACGTTTTAAAGATGATGCTAAGGAAGTTCGTGAAGGGTTTGAGTGCGGCTTGTCATTAAAAAATTATAGTGATATTCAAGTGGGTGATCAGTTAGAGGTCTATGAGGTCGTCGAAACGGCGAGATCTTTATAACAAGAATCTTTCCGGATCATTAAGATGCCTAAAGACTATTCGCGTTCATTACGAATTGCAGATCAAATACAGCGCGAGATGGCAGATCTCCTACAGCATGAAATCAAAGATCCGCGAGTGAAGCAGATTACAGTTACTGCAGTAGAAGTGACTCGAGACTATAGCCATGCAAAGGTTTTTTACACGACATTGGGTAGTTCTGAAGATAAGTTATTGGTGGAAAAAGGTTTGCAACATGCAAATGGCTTTTTGCGGTCTAGTTTGTCCCATAGAATAAAATTAAGAATTGTTCCTCAATTGCATTTTGTCTATGATGAATCTGTTGAGCGCGGCGTGTATTTATCAAAACTAATTGATGAGGCAGTTGCTCTGGAAACAGAAGTCAAGCCACCCAATCCTGATTCATAAAGCATGCATGATGCACGCTATTGCAATACAAAATAAATCTATACGCCCCCCAAAACGTCATATTAGTGGTGTTTTATTATTAGACAAGCCATATGGTATTTCTTCTAATAAAGCATTACAAATCGCTAAATATCATTATTTAGCTGCAAAATCTGGGCATACTGGCACGTTGGATCCATTAGCAACTGGCTTATTGCCCGTTTGTTTTGGTGAAGCCACAAAATTTTCTTCTGTTTTATTGGAATCGGATAAAACCTATCAAGCTGTTTTAAAGCTTGGCGTTCTCAGTACAACAGGTGATGTTGAAGGAGAACTTGAACAAACAGCTTCCGAGGAGAGTTTGCGGAATCTTTCATTTTCACAATGTGAGCAAGTATTGAAAGGTTTTGTCGGTAAGATCATGCAAACTCCACCGATGTATAGTGCGCTAAAGCATCAAGGTAAACCGTTATATACCTATGCCCGAGAAGGAAAGGCGGTGAAAAGACAGGCGCGTGAAATTAATATTTATCAGATACGAGTTGACTCATTAGAGGATAGTGAGCTGCAAATTACTGTAACCTGTGGTACAGGAACTTATATTCGTACCTTGGCTGAGGATATAGGAAAAGCATTGGGTGTTGGTGGTGCTTATCTGATCAAATTATGCCGTACTGCTATTGATTGCTTTGATTTGTCACAAGCAAAAACATTGAGCATTTTAGAAGAAATGACATTAACCGAACGTGACCGATGCCTTTTGCCGGTAGATTGTTTTTTGCATCACTATCCAGCACTGATGTTGGACAAGATAACAGCTCTAGATCTAATACAGGGACGTGCGGTGTCGATTAATACACAGAATTATCCTGAGGAAAGTTTCGTCAGGTTATATCATAAACAACAGGTGTTTATAGGGTTAGGTCAAATAAAAAAAGGGCAGCAATTAATTGTTAAACGATTGCTTGCCAATTCTAGTTTGCTTGATATCGTGTAAGTTGTTAACTTTCTTCATTAATAGGCGTATTTATTGGGGGTTTTATAAACTCAACTTACTGACGCCTATTAAGTCAGTGTCACAGGTGGTTCTAATGCGTTATAATCCCCCGTTTTACTTCACGAAAAACTGATGTTGCAAGGTAGTGATTTAGTGTGTGTGAGAGGTGACCGGCGGCTCTTTAAGAACGTCAATTTCACCTTGGGAGCGGGCGGTTTAATGCAGGTTGGTGGTCCTAATGGCAGTGGGAAAACCAGTTTGTTACGCATGTTATGCGGTCTGTCAAATCCAGCGCTAGGTGAAATCCAATGGTGCGGGACGCCGATCCAGTCATTAGGGGATGAATATTATGCCAGCATGACTTATATCGGTCATTTGAGTGGCACCAAGGATGATTTGACGGCGATTGAAAATTTACGCATATCCAGTGCTTTAGCTGGCGTTGAAATTGATGAACCAAAAGCCCGTGAAGCATTGCAACATATGGGACTGGCAAGTAGAGAACATTTGCCGGTGAAAGTACTGTCCCAAGGACAGCGTAGGCGGGTAGCATTAGCCCGTTTGTTGGTTTGTCAGACGACATTATGGATTCTGGATGAACCTTTGGCCGCCTTAGATGTGTCAGCGGTTAAATTAATTCAGCAGTTACTGGAGCAGCATTTGGAACAAGGTGGCATGGTAGTGATGACAACACACCAGGAAATAGAGATTACTGCAGCATCCATTACGCAACTGCAATTGGCCTAATATGTTTTTTTGGATAATTAGGCGTGATTTGTTATTGGCTATGCGTCGACGTTCTGACGTATTTACCACATTATTCTTTTTTGTAATCGTTGTTAGCTTATTTCCGCTGAGTGTTGGGCCTGAAATGAATATGCTGAGGACGATGGCACCTGGTGTCGTGTGGGTTGCTGCATTGTTGGCTGCAATGTTGTCTTTGGGTCGAATGTTTTCTAACGACTATCTGGATGGTACATTGGAGCAGATGTTACTTTCTCCGCAATCTTTGTCTTTACTTGTGTTGGGGAAGGCCTTAGCGCATTGGTTGGTGACTGGTGTGCCTCTGGTGTTAATGGCGCCAGTACTCGGTATTCAATATGATTTGCCTGCCGAAGCACTTTTTGTACTGACGGTCTCATTGCTGCTGGGTACGCCGGTTTTAAGTTTGATTGGCGCGATTGGTGCGGCGTTGACATTGGGTTTAAGAGGTGGTGGCGTACTTGTTTCACTGTTGGTGCTGCCATTGTACATTCCTGTGCTTATTTTTGGATCAGGTGCAGTTGAAGCAAATATGGCTGGTCTTGGTTACGATGCGCATATGTCATTACTGGGCGCGTTCTTACTTGTTTCGCTAGTCTTTGCCCCATGGGCGGCAGCGGCTTCTTTACGTGTTTCTATGGAGTAGGTGGGTTAAGGCTTGGTAGCACGTAACATTCTGTTAATAAATTTAACGCTACTAAAACTTTTAATATCTTGACGCTTCTAAGAGAAAGCAATTCTGGATTTTAGTTTTTTAGTATAGAATTGCGGCTACAAAAATTAGAGCCAAAACATAGAACTAAAATTTAATATTAAGAATTATATAATTTAATATGGCAATTAACTGGTTTAAATATTCTTCACCGGCAAGTTTTTATTCTCTAGCCGGTAAAATGATACCGATATTTGTATTCTTGGCGGTCGTTTTAACAATCGCTGGTTTATATGTCGGGTTTTTTGTGGCTCCGACTGATTTTCAACAAGGTGAGGCTTACAGGATTATCTTTATTCATGTTCCCGCTGCTTGGATGTCAATGTTCCTTTATGTGATTATGGCAGTCTGGGCCGGAATCGGTCTTGCTTTTAATACGAGATTGTCCTCTATGATGGCAACCGCAATCGCACCGACAGGTGCTATGTTTACTTTTCTGGCATTGTGGACAGGTGCGTTGTGGGGTAAGCCAATGTGGGGCACTTGGTGGGTTTGGGATGCGCGCCTAACATCTGAACTAATATTATTGTTTCTTTATATTGGGTTTATGTCATTGCAAGCGGCAATTGATGACCCGCGTCGGGCAGATAAAGCGGGTGCTATTATTGCATTGGTTGGTGTGGTCAATATTCCGATTATTTATTTTTCAGTGCAATGGTGGAACACACTGCATCAAGGTGCATCGGTTAGCCTCAATCAAGCGCCGGCAATGGCTACCACGATGTTGACGGGCATGATGATTATGGTGTTTGCGAGTTGGATGTACTCTATTGTGGTGATTCTGAAACGTGTACGAGTGATTATACTTGAGCGGGAAAGTCATACAGCATGGGTAGCAGAGTTGAGGAAGAAGGAGGCTGCACGATGAATTGGGAAAGTTGGTCAGAATTTTTTGCAATGGGCGGCTATGGTGTTTATGTCTGGGGATCATACTTTGTGACCCTTATTTGTATCGTCGGTGAAGTGTTATTAATTTCAAAACGGCGGAGAACTTTGGATAAACATTATGGTCTGATTCACGACTCAAACACAAAAGAAGAGATAAAAAATGAAACCACGTCATAAAAAACTTGCAGCAATCGTTGCAGGTGTCACTGCATTGGGTGTTGCATCGATTCTGGTGTTAAATGCATTCCAAAGTAATTTGGTCTTTTTCTTTAGTCCAACGCAGGTGATGGCAAATGAAGCGCCTGTTGGTAAGAGTTTCCGTATTGGCGGGCTTGTCGAGATGGGCAGTATTCAACGTGAAGATGGTAGTACAACCGTTAGATTTGCAGTAACTGATACTGCTGAGATAATTCCAGTCATTTATACCGGTATTTTGCCTGACCTTTTTAAAGAAGGTAAAGGTGTTGTCGCACAAGGAAAATTGTCGGATAACGGTATTTTTGAAGCCGATGAAGTGTTAGCTAAACACGATGAAAACTATATGCCACCTGAAGCAGCAGAAGCTTTAGAACAAGCTGCCAAGGCTCAGAAAGCGTCTCTAACACAATAACAGGCTAATCGTTTATGGTGGTAGTGTTTGTATATAAACTACTGCTCTTGATTTTCAGCTTTTCAGCTTAAACCTTTACTTATAATTTAATATTATGATTCCAGAAATTGGTAATTTCGCTTTAATTCTCGCGCTCCTTTTGGCTTCAATACAGGGCACGATGCCTATTATTGGTGCTGCGCGTGGAAATCCTTCCTGGATGGCGCTGGCTCGACCAGTGGTCCAAGGGCAGTTCGTATTTGTATTAATTGCTTTTTGTTGCTTAGCGTATTCCTTTGTGACAAGCGATTTTTCTGTACTCAATGTGGCCACTAATTCGAATACCGAGTTGCCACTTCAATATAAAATCGCAGCAACATGGGGATCGCATGAAGGATCATTATTGTTGTGGGTATTGATGTTGGCGGGCTGGTCAATTGCTGTGAGTGTTTTTAGCAAGCAATTGCCGGATGAGATGGTCGCCCGTGTGTTAGGTGTATTAGGACTAATTAGTGTGGGATTCTTGTTGTTCATGCTATTTACTTCAAACCCATTTGACCGTCTTTTGCCTGCAGCGATGGAAGGTAGTGATTTGAATCCTTTATTGCAAGATCCTGGTATGGTGATTCATCCACCGATGCTCTATATGGGTTATGTCGGTTTCTCAGTGGCTTTTGCGTTTGCTATTGCAGCGTTACTGAGTGGCAAACTAGACGCCACCTGGGCACGTTGGTCAAGACCATGGACAACAGTTGCTTGGGCGTTTCTGACAATTGGTATTATGCTAGGAAGTTGGTGGGCGTATTATGAATTAGGTTGGGGTGGCTGGTGGTTTTGGGATCCTGTTGAGAATGCTTCATTTATGCCTTGGTTAGTCGGAACAGCACTGGTTCATTCGTTAGCTGTTACAGAGAAGCGCGGCAGCTTTAAGAGCTGGACTGTTTTATTAGCTATTTGTACTTTTGCATTATGTTTATTGGGTACATTCTTGGTTCGTTCAGGTGTTTTAACATCCGTTCATGCATTTGCAACAGATCCTGAGCGCGGTATCTTTATTTTAGGATTCTTGTTTGTGGTGGTGACACTTTCATTATTACTATTTGCATGGCGAGCGCCTAAAGTTGGATTGGGCGGCAAATTTGATTTGTTGTCACGCGAGTCATTGTTATTGGCAAATAATATTTTATTGCTGGTTGCTGCAGGTAGCGTCATGCTTGGCACACTTTATCCTTTAATTATTGATTCACTGGATCTTGGAAAACTGTCTGTTGGACCTCCGTACTTTGAAGCGGTGTTTGTTCCTATTATGACACCGGCAATTTTCCTGATGGGAATCGGACCAATTTCAAGATGGAAGCAAATGAGTTTGCCGACGCTGGCGGTACGTTTACGTTGGGCATTTGCGGTTAGCCTAATTTCGGCATTGATTGCGCCATATTACATGGGTGAATGGAAGCCACTGGTTAGCTTTGGTTTGTTAATGGCTTTCTGGGTGATTGTTAGTATTTTGGTAAACTTAAAATATCGTTTGAGCAATAGTGGTCAGGGTAATATTTTTGCTAAGTTGGCTAGACAGTCTAAAAGCTACTACGGTATGCATTGTGCCCATCTTGGGGTGGCAGTATTTATCATCGGTGTAACGCTGGTGAACGGCTATGAAACAGAACAAGATGTACGCATGGATATTGGCAGTAAAGTTGATGTTGGCGGCTATACCTTCCAGTTTAATGGTGTCAGTGATTATGTTGGTCCAAATTATCAAGGAATACGTGGTGATATTGGGGTCTTTAATAAAGACGGTGAATTTTTGCGTACCTTGGAACCTGAGAAACGGACCTATAATGCATCTGGCATGTCAATGACTGAAGCCGCTATTGATACCGGGATTTTCCGTGATCTTTATGTTGCTTTGGGTGAGCCATTATCGAATGACGCTTGGGTTGTCCGTGCTTATCATAAACCATTTGTGGATTGGATCTGGTTTGGTTGTGTGCTGATGGTGATTGGCGGTTTCTTGGCTGTGTCTGATCGTCGTTATCGTTTGAAAATTCGTAAGAAAGATAAGGTGGTTACGAAGAAAGAAGATGATAAAGATGAGAAAACAAAAGAAACTGCTGATGCTGAAGAAGCGCCAGTTACTGCTGCAGTGAGTAGTGACCCAGCGCTAGCAACGGAAACGAGGAAAGTATAATGAAATATTTAATGCCATTGATCGCGTTTATGGTTCTGGCAATATTTTTATTTGCTGGCCTCTCATTAAACCCGCGCCAGGTACCATCGCCATTGATTGACAAACCGGCACCTGAGTTCGAGCTTAATCACTTACATGAACCAGAGAAGGTTTTTTCGTCAGCAGATAACATCGGCAAAGTTTGGTTGCTGAATGTTTGGGCATCTTGGTGTGTCGCTTGTCGTGATGAGCATCCGTTGTTGGTGCAGTTGGCGAACTCCGGTTTAGTACCTGTGTATGGTTTGAACTATAAAGATGAGGATACCGTAGCCATGCAATGGCTAAGACAATATGGTGATCCGTATGAAGTTAGTGTCGTTGATGCAGAAGGAAGAGTTGGGATTAATTATGGTGTTTATGGTGTTCCTGAGACTTATGTGATTGATAAACAGGGCATTATAAGGCATAAGCAAATTGGTCCGGTAACGGTTAAATCGATGGAAGATACCATTATTCCGCTAATCATTGAATTACAGAGGCAAACATAATGGGGCCAATCATGCATCAATATCATAATATTGCTAAATCTCAGCATATCAATAAAGTATGTCGATTAATCATTCTTCTTTTGATTTTGCTGATGAGTCCCGGTTTATCTTGGTCAAAACAAGCGATACCCATGGCGGAAGACCCTGAAGTCGAGAAACGAATGCTAGCGCTGACCGAAGATTTGCGGTGTTTGGTTTGTCAGAATGAGTCGATTGCAGATTCACGTGCTGACTTTTCTAATGACATTCGTCGGGAAATTCGAGAGCAAATCCAAGCGAATAAGACGGATAAGGAAATCATTGAATTCTTGGTTGATCGATATGGCGATTTTGTACTTTACAATCCGCCTATGAAACCGACGACGATACTTTTGTGGTTTGGTCCGCTTATTCTGTTTATCGTTGCGGTATGGTCCTTAATTGCTTATCTCAGAAGCCGAAGCCGTCGTGTACAGATTGAAGAAATCACATTATCGGAAGCGCAGCAAAAAAAAGCTGAGGCGCTACTGAATGAAGAAAACAAATAAATAAGGTTATAACGTATGACGTCATTCTGGATTATTTCTGGTATTTTTATCGTAACCGCTCTGTTATTTATTGTTCCCACATTGTTGAGAAATAGAGATAACCAAGCAGAAGGTGTTGATCATGATTCGGTTAATATCACTGTATATCGTGATCAATTAGCTGAGCTTGAAAAAGATCTGCAAAACGATATCCTGACCCAGGAACAGTACGATAAAAGTAAACAAGAGCTTCAGCAGCGTATGCTGATAGATGTTCCTGAAAGTGAGGATAAAGCCATCAAAAAGACTAAGAAAATTTATAATATTGCAATGTCAACGGTAATCACATTGACATTTCCTTTAGCAGCTGTATACCTATATTTGGAGATCGGTGATACGCGAGGGCTACTGCCACAAGCGCAGTTAGCAAATGCGACACAAATGCATCAATCTGGTGGTAATACTTCATCGTCATCGCCAGATGGTCATGATAATTTTGCTTCAGTTGTTGATAATCTGATTGTAAGGCTGAACGAAAACCCTGAGGATATTGAAGGTTGGGTGATGTTAGGGCGCACCTATGCCATTATGGGTCGTTATAATGAAGCCAGTAATACTTACCAGAAATTAACTGAACTGGTCCCGGATAATCCACAGATTTTAAGTGATTATGCCGATGTTCTGGCAATGAAGAACCAGGGTAGTTTGAATGGTCAGCCAATGGAGCTAATAAAGCAAGCGTTGGCAATTGATCCAGAATACCCAAAAGCATTAGCATTGGCTGGGACCGCAGAATTCGAACAGAGAAGGTTTGAACAGGCTGCTGAATATTGGGAACAACTGTTGGCGGTTATTCCTGATGATTCTCAATTGGCCCAATCGGTTACTGAGAGTATCGCTGAAGCTAAATCTTTGGCATCTGGAGAAATTCAAATGTCACCGCCGGTTCAACAAGCTGTTGCTCAAGAGCCTACTGCCGTGCAAGAATCAGAACAAGTTGCAGTAGAATCAAGCGAACAAGTTGCTGTAGTTGAAGATGGGCCGGCAACCCTTTCAATTAGCGGCCAAGTCTCTATCAGTGGCATCATGATTTCGAAGGCCTTACCTGAGGATACGCTATTTATTTATGCGCGTGCTGCGACAGGCCCAAGAATGCCGTTGGCTATTTTACAAATGAAAGTTAGTGATTTGCCAGCCACGTTTACTTTGACTGATGAAATGGCCATGACGCCAGCAATGAAATTGTCCAGTTTTCCTGAAGTCATTGTTGAAGCTAGAGTGACCAAGTCTGGTCAGGCGGTTCCGACCAGTGGTGATTTGCAAGGTTTTAGTGAGCCGGTTAAGGTTGGTGATAATAATATTTCGATTGTTATTGATCGGCAAATTCCATAGTGTTATTTCTGGAAGAGGGGTTTATGTAGTAATACTGTTACATGAATTCCTCTTTAAGAATTACAGAAAACCAGTACTAACTCATACTATTAATAATTTGATGCTTACACTTGATCATTCTGTTACAAATTTCTCATTGCCTTCAACGGGCGATAAATCCTTTTCCTTATCAAGTATCGCTGGTAAGAAGCTTGTTATCTATTTCTATCCTAAAGACAATACCCCGGGTTGTACCACTGAGGGGCAAGACTTTAGAGATAATTTTAAGGTTTTTTCAGATTTAAACTGTATGATCGTAGGTGTTTCTCGTGATAGTTTAAAGTCACACGAAAGCTTCAAGGAGAAAATGCAATTTCCGTTTGAATTGCTAAGCGATGAGGATGAGACAGTTTGTAAGTTATTTGATGTGATTAAAATGAAAAATATGTACGGTAAGCAAGTTCGTGGCATTGAGCGTAGTACTTTTGTGTTGGATTCGGGAGGTGTGTTACGTAAGGAATGGCGTAAAGTTAAAGTGCCTGGTCACGTACTAGAAGTACTCGAATTTGTTAAAATGCTGTAGCAGATCAAGCCAAGTAAATATTTCCTAATGGTGATCTGAAGCCAGTCCTTTACTCTAATAGATATGTAGGCTACGAATCTAGACCTGGCCCTCCTACGGAGTACTAAAGCAATAGACCGCGCGGAATACTGTCTTGGCAACGGATTGATTCCTATAAAACCGATTTGTTTTTCTCCGAAACTCTTTTATAAACTTCTGTCATCACATCGACAAAGGAGTGATCCAGGTCCCAGAAATGTGGATAGTCACCTTGTTTTCTGATCAATGCAGCGGAAATTGGTGTGTTGGATGTACTCCCCTCCGATTGAAGTGGGGGCATATGCTAGAATTGTTTGATGGTGATGTTTTGGTGGGTATGATAATTTGGTTGAGTATAGCGATGCGCCGAGTATTCCAATGGCACAGCATCAGGCTGAGTGATTTGTGCCAGGAGTGCTTTTCCCAGCGGTGAATCTGCAAGTATTTGGTGCAGTGTTGATTTATCCATGCCACGCAGTTCAAATAATAGCAATGGATCACGATCAAGTAGAGAGGCAACTTTATAATAGGTACCGGCAACATGTTTGCATGGGTTTGCCCAGTCGGGGCAAGAACAGTCGGTTAACAGGTCATCGGTATTATTTCCAGGCAACAAGTTAACGCCATGTTTATCAAACACCTGCTGAATATTGTCGGGCATTTCATTCATTATCAGACGTGATAACCAAGCGGCATTATCAGCGATATCTTTGATAATTAATATCCATTTTTCCTGATTAATGGTTTTTAATTTAATCGAGATCTTATATTTTGGTTCTCTGTGAACATTAAAGTAAGGATTGATGTTGCCGCGTATTTTGGCGCTGATTTCTTTTCCATCAATGCAAAAGTCTAACATTCTGCTTGGCCCCGCGTATGAGCGGCCTCGACTGAGACGGCCACTGTCTATCCGTTGTTGTAAAGCATCCAGAAATCGTTCGCCCCACCAGGTGCGTGTAATTTTTCGTGCCATCTTATGCCTCCAAAATAGTATTTTGATTCAGTTGTATCAATGTGCGAAAGGCGTCATTGTCTAGCTCGGTAAGCCAGGATTCATCATTGCCGACAATACTTTCTGAGTCTTTGAAAAAAGCTTTGCAGTTAGATCCTGGGAACAAACAAGCACGTATTAATCTGGCTACTGTATTTGATCGCGTAGGTTTGCATGATGAAGCAGCAGTGCTGACATTGGCCGTAAATGAGAGTAATGATCAATCTTCTTCAGGTCATTACACGGCACCGGTGCCTGAAAAAGAACCGGTTGTTAATAAAATAATTGCAAATGATATTTTGCCACAAAAGAATTCTTCAGAAGAAAACCTTGTTCAGGTTGCGCCAAATGTTTATGAATTTAAACAAGATAGAAAAGACCCATTAATAGATGTCCTAGTTGAGGAAACTTCAGTTGCATTGAAAAAAGAGCAGACCCAAGTGGTTGCAAAAGCGGGGCAAATTGAGGTTTCGAATGGAAATGGTATGACGGGTATGGCAAAGAAGGTATCAGACTTTCTTAGTATAAGTGGTTTTGCTAATGCACGATTAACGAATCATAATACTTTCAATCATTCAACGACAGTTATTTTCTATCTGAAAGGAAACCAAACTCAGGCAAATCAATTAAATAAAGTGTTACCAAAGCATGTTGAAATAATTGAAACTGACAAACTGAGTGGTGATATTCAAGTGAAATTGCTACTTGGGCAAGATTTCTTGCAAGAAGTGGCTTATTTTAATCGCAACCAGGATGGAAAAGTGCTTGTAAGAAGATAAGCAACATTTGTTATTTGAAAAGTTGCTTATCTGTCTTAAATATTAATTGGCTGCTTTTACAAAATAATTCGCTGCGGCATCGTCAATTGTGTTTGTCGTTAACACAGGTTTTTGTTTATGGAAACGCGTGAAATCAATAATTTGATCTACGATATCCCGGGGGTGACTGCCGACTAACGGATTATTCCTCTGGTGATAATAATTGTCTATAAAGTATTGCGCGACATTTTCGTCATATTCTATCCCTTCAGAAACACATACTCGTCGGAGTATTTCTTTAAATTCTTCTTCTGTAGAATATGGTGCTCTAATCTTATGCCGAATTCGGCGCAGAAAGGCTTCATCGACAAGGTCCATAGGGTCAAGATTTGTGCAGAAGATACTGATTTGATCAAATGGGATTTCAAATTTCATCCCGGTATGTAGTGATAAGAAGTCTGTTCCGCGTTCGAGTGGAACAATCCAACGATTAAGCATTTCACGTGGGGACATTTTCTGGCGACCAAAGTCATCCAAAATGAAGACCCCGTTGGCCGCTTTCATCTGTATCGGTGCTTCATAAAATTTACTGTTCGGGTCGAATCGCAAATCCATCATATCTAGCGAAAATTCTCCGCCAACTATGGCCACCGGGCGACGGCATTTTTTCCAGCGAGGATCATGTTTTAGGTTTTCATGCACATCCAGGTATAGACTGTCCTGGATATCATTTTCAGCTGCAAAATGTATGGCAGGGTCATACAGTCTGATGACTTGACCATTTATTTCTATCGCTTGCGGAATGAAAACGTGACCAGGTAATGCGCGCCCTAATGCTTCAGCAATGCTCGATTTTCCAGTTCCGGGTGGGCCATAAAGAAAAATTGAGCGTCCCGAACTGAATGCTGGCCCCAATTGTTTAACAAACTGTTCATTGATAACCATATGTTTGAGTGAATGATCAATCCACTCGCTATCAATTTCAATTTGCTGTACATATTGTTGCGCTAAAACACGTGTGTAATCTTTTAATGGAACTGGTGCTGCGCCAACATAAAGACTGTTATTAAAAGCCGCTTCAGCTCTTTGGCGACCCCGTTGAGTCAGTTCAAAAATTTGTGATTCTCGCCCATAGCTTGTGGCAGAGCGAATGGTGACAAGTTGATCGTTTTTTAATAATTCAACCAATTCATCGGAAATGCTGGACGGCACGCAGAGTATTCTGGTGATCCGATTTAAGGTAAATGTGCCAGCTTCTTGATACGCGGCTTTTAATAATAGATCAGACAGAAATGTTTCATTTAATCCAGTATCGACAATTCTTAATGGTATTGGCGGTATCGGATGGAGTATTTCACTTAATTGCTCTTTAGTTAGAAAATTAAGTGAGATAAAACTGTCTTCTAGTTTTCCGCCGTTCTGTTTTTGCGTGGTTATAGCTTGTGCCAACTGGGCTGCTGAAATCAATCCTTCTCGAGCTAGTAACTCACCGATGGGGTTTGCCATAATGTTTCCTTAGAATTCAAATTCAAAAGGGATAGAATCTAGGGCACCTCTATTGCTTTTAATCTGTTAGCTTAGAATATCTTTTTATATATCGGAAGTATTTTGAGGTTATTAAGATCAATATTTACAAGGTGCACAATATATAACTTTTAATTGTCACTATTTTCTTTTTGACGAAAACTCTCAATGATCAATAATGCGGCGCCAACAAAAATAGCAGAGTCGGCGATATTGAATGCTGGCCAGTGATAGTCTCCTATATAGAAATCCAGAAAATCAACCACATGCCCCAATGTGATCCGGTCATATAAATTCCCTATTGCGCCGCCAAGAATTAAACTTAATGAAACACAAAATAGTTTTTCATCCTTGTGTTTATTGAGTAAGTAGGTGATGAATATTGCAGCAAATGCAGCGATGCCGCTAAGAAACCAGCGTTGCCAACCGGACTGATCACTTAGAAAGCTGAAGGCGGCACCAGAGTTGTAAACCAAAACCAAATTAAAGAAGTCAGTGACAGGAATGCGTTGACCAAAAGTCATGGTTGTTTCAACCCAATATTTTGTAGCTAAATCGAAGATTAGGATAACCAGAGCAATGCTCAAGCTTAGTTGTAGCTTCATGGTGTGTGCTTACTTACGTTGTAGATGGATAATGATTAGGCGTATTGTCGATTTTCACCGATACCATAAAGGTTTGTGATGCATCGGCCACAAAGGGTCGGGTGTTCAGTGTTACTTCCGACGTCTTGGCGATAATGCCAGCAACGTTCACATTTAGGATGTGGGCTGGAAGTGACCGTGATATTTTCCTGTTTCTGGTCATCAGTTTGTGTGACATTGGCTTCAGAAGTAATTAAAACAAAGCGTAGGTCATCTGAAAGTGAGTTTAACAACGAGAAATCTTCACTGTTGGCTTGAATTTCAACTTTCGCAGCTAATGAAGATCCGATATCACCTTTGGCCCTGGCGTCTTCTAGTTTCTTTAATACTTGTGCTCTCATGGCGCGAATTTTATGCCAGCGTTGCTGTAGCGTTTCTGTGTTTGGTTGTGATGGAAACTCGTGCCATGTGTGAAGGAGTACGCTGTCGTTTGAATCGCCGGATAATTGTTCCCATACTTCATCTGCTGTGAAACTCAGTATAGGCGCGAACAGTCGAACTAAACTATGCGCAATATGATAGAGCGCACTTTGTGCAGAACGGCGTGCAGCACCATTGGTTGCAGCGGTGTACAAACGGTCTTTGAGGATATCCAGATAGAAGCCGCCGAGGTCCTCTGAGCAGAAATTGTGTAGTTTATGTACTACTTGGTGGAATTCATATCGATCATAAACTTGAATGAGATCCTCTTGAAATGCTTGGCTGTGCGCAAGCATATAGCGGTCAATTTCCAGCCAGTTATCTACCGCTAGCATATCAGTTTTTGGGCTAAAGTCGGCCAGATTGGCCAATAAGAAGCGTAGTGTATTACGAATGCGCCGGTAGCTTTCAACCACTCGTTTGAGAATTTCCTCGGAAATCGACAATTCACCGGAGTAATCCGTTGAAGCAACCCATAAGCGTAAAATATCCGCTCCTGAGGCGTTCATCACTTTTTGAGGCGCGATGACATTGCCCTTGGATTTGCTCATTTTGTGGCCTTTGCCATCAACTACAAAGCCATGAGTTAGCAGTGCTTTGTAGGGCGCATCGCCATTTATGGTGCAAGCCGTTAACAAAGATGATTGAAACCAGCCGCGATGTTGATCTGATCCTTCCAGATAGAGATCAGCCGGGTATTGAAGCTGCACATTCGGTTTGACCACGGTATCGTGTGTGGTACCTGAATCAAACCAGACATCCAGTGTGTCTGTCAGTTTTTGGTAGTCTTTAGCGTCTTCACCGAGTAGTTCTTCAGCAGCAAGCGAGAACCAGGCTTCGATGCCTTGCTGTTCAACCTTTAGCGCGACTTGTTCCAATAGTTCAAGTGTACGTGGGTGTGGGACATGAGTTTCTTTATGAACAAATAAGGTCATCGGTACACCCCAGTTCCGTTGGCGTGAGACACACCAGTCTGGGCGGTTCTTGATCATGGCTTCCAGGCGAGCCCGGCCCCATGCGGGGTAAAATTCAGTGCTGTCGACGGCGTGCATGGCCAGTTCACGCAAAGTCTTGTTCTGTGCGGATGAATTGGCGTTATCTTTTATTGTCATGCCGATAAACCACTGCGGTGTTGAGCGAAAAATAATCGGAGTTTTGTGTCGCCAGCAATGTGGGTAACTGTGATCGATTTTTTCTAGGCAGAATAAATGGTCACTGTTTTTTAGGGTGTCGATGACCACGTCATTGGCTTTCCAAACAAATAATTCACCGACTAAAGGTGTGTCAGTCTTAAATTTGCCGTTGCCGTCGACTGGACTCTCGTTCGGTAAATTATATTGTTGTCCGATAAAATAATCATCTAGACCATGGGCCGGTGCAGTGTGAACTAAGCCTGTTCCAGCTTCCAGCGTGACATGTTTACCGCAGATGACTTTGACGACGCGATCTTCAAATGGGTGCTGTAATGGTAAATGTTCTAGTGCCTGCCCCTTACAGGAGGCCAAAGTTTCACCTGTCAAGTTGTAACGTTCAAGACAAGATTGTTTTAAGTCACTGGCCAGTACCAATAAGCCACGTGATGTTTGTACCAGTTCGTAATCAAAATCAGGGTGAACGCTAACGGCCTGATTGGCGGGTAAGGTCCAGGGCGTAGTCGTCCAAATGATAGCATAAGTATTTGTTTCAATAGAAATGTCTAGGCCAAAGGCACTTTGTAATGTTGGCTTGGCAGCTGGTGTTGCTATGAATCCCACATCAATCGCGGGCGAGGTTTTATCCTCATATTCAACCTCTGCTTCAGCTAAGGCCGATCCGCAGTCAATACACCAATTGACTGGTTTTTGTCCTTGGTAGAGGAAACCGTTTTGATAGATTTTACCTAACGCACGGATGATGCCTGCTTCGGTTTGGAAATCCATGGTGAGATAGGAATGATCCCAATCGCCTAATACGCCCAGACGGATAAAATCAGCTTTCTGGCGTTCAACTTGTTCTTTGGCAAAAGTGCGGCAAAGTTCACGTACTTGGTCTGCGGGTAAATGTTTACCATGTTTTTTTTCAATCTGGTGTTCAATAGGCAAACCATGACAGTCCCAACCGGGAATATACGGCGCGTCAAAACCGGATAGGGTTTTGCTTTTAACTATAATGTCCTTAAGAATTTTGTTAACCGCGTGACCAATATGAATATCACCATTGGCATAAGGTGGCCCATCGTGCAATGTGAATTTAGGGCGCCCTTTGCTAGTACTGCGTATTTTTTGATACAAATTCTTTTCTTGCCAAGCTTTTAACATGTCGGGTTCGCGTTTGGCTAAATTACCGCGCATGGGAAAAGGGGTGTCGAGCAAGTTCAAAGTTTTCTTATAGTCGGTCATGAAGTGTCAAATCTATTGTTATGTAGTACAGAGTGGATATTGAATTTTAACTTGTGTGTGATTTTATCTCATAATTGAATAGACCTAGTATTAATCGGCTATTTCTTGGAGAAAAAACTTTTTGCCTGCACGACATCTTTTTCAATTTGTTGGATCAGTGTCTTTAAATCGATATATTTTTCTTCATCGCGAAGTTTGTGCAGAAAACTAACTTTCAAGTATTGGCCATAGATTTCTTGATTGAAATCGAATAGATAGACTTCCAATATAGGCTTGCCATTTTCTTGCACGGTTGGACGTACACCAAGACTGGCAACGCCTTGATAAACTATGGATGGCGATAATTTACTAACACCGCAAACTTCCACGACAAAAATTCCGGTTAGTGGAGGACGATTATGTTTGAGCTGGATATTGGCTGTCGGGAAACCGATCTTTTTACCGAGTTTGTCACCGTGAGTGACACGTCCGCTAATACTGTAAGGTCTTCCCAATAATTGCATGGCAGTATTGAGATCTCCACTGGCTAGAGCTTGCCGAACACGAGTGCTGGAGATACGTTGATCATTGACTGTAATGCTCTGCATTTTCTCTACTGTGAAATGGTTTTTTGTTGAAAGTGTTTGCAGTAGGCCGAAGTCCCCGGCACGCCGGGCACCAAAACGAAAGTCATCGCCGATCAGCAACCATCGTGTCGAAAGCTCTTTATTCAGGATGCGTGTTATGAACTCTTCTGGGCTGATTTTTGCGAAATCGTAGCTGAAGCGGTATACTCGTACACAATCTACTTTTGATTCGGCCAGTAGTTCTAGCTTTTCCCTTAAGCTGGTGAGTCGAGTAGGTGCCTGATCCGGCGCAAAAAATTCGCGCGGATGTGGCTCAAAAGTCATAACACAAGCAGCTAGCCCGAGTCTGTTGGCGGAATCGACAAGACGGGTGAGTATTGCTTGATGGCCTAGATGTACACCATCAAAATTGCCTATTGTAAGTGCAACCGGTGTCTTAGCGTTTGTTGAGTTTTTTCGCCAAGTGTGCATGCGCATGTTACCTAAAAGTAACAATTTTAGCTTGTTTAAGGTAAACAGGTCTAGGTTGTATCAGGTTTTACGCATATTGATTCTGGATTTTTTCCAGTACCTTGTGTCGCCATGTTGGCAGTAGAAAAAACTTTATTAACAACAGTCACGGAGATCTTATGGGTAAATCGTCAAATAAAACAAAGCAAGATTATGGTTCCGATCCTGTCTCGGTACGTGAAACAGACCAATATCGTGCTGAGTATGTGCACGCATTCGTACAAAAATGGGATTCATTAATTGATTGGGATGCGCGAATCCAATCTGAAGGGTCTTTTTTTATTGATAAATTACGTGAAATGGGAGTTAAGCAAGTGCTTGATGTCGCAACAGGCACAGGATTTCATTCGGTAAGTTTACTTGAAGCTGGTTTTGAAGTAGTTAGTGCTGATGGTAGTGCTGAAATGTTGGCCAGGGCATTCGAAAACGCACGTGACCGTGGGCATGTAATGCGTACCGTGCAGGCGGATTGGCGCAGGTTAAATCGTGATGTACACCAGAAGTTTGATGCGATTATATGTTTAGGTAACTCGTTTACTCATTTATTTAATGAGAATGATCGTCGTAAGGCATTAGCCGAGTTTTATGCAGCACTACGTCATGATGGTGTTTTGTTACTTGATCAAAGGAATTATGATGCATTATTGGATCATGGGTATTCTAGTGATCACACCTATTATTATTGTGGCGATAATGTTTCCGTAAAGCCGGTTCATGTGGATGACGGTTTGGCTCGATTTGAGTATGGTTTCCCGGATGGCGATACTTATCATTTAAATATGTTTCCACTGAGGAAAGCCTATACGACAAAGTTAATGCAAGAGGTTGGTTTTCAGCATATTGAGACTTACGGTGATTTTAAAGAAACTTATCGTGAGAGTGAGCCGGATTTTTTTATTCATATTGCAGAAAAAACTTATATGCAGCCAGAGGATGATTAATAGTTAATGAACACTAATGAAACAACACAATCCACTGCCGTAGAGACAGCGAGAGATTACTATAATAGCGAAGACGCGGATACTTTTTACAGCCAGGTGTGGGGTGGAGAGGATATTCACATCGGTTTGTACACGGCTAGTGACGAAGCAATCAGTACTGCAAGTCAACGTACGGTGGCAACTATGGCCGAACGTTTGCCTAAACTGGATGAGAATAGTCATGTTCTTGATATTGGATCTGGTTATTGCGGAGCCGCCAGATACCTGGCTAAAATATATGGTGCCAAGGTTAGTGCATTAAATCTTAGTGAAGTAGAGAATCAACGTGCCAGAGAGTTAAATGCTTCAGCAGGTTTGGCGGAAAAAATTGATGTGACCGATGGGAGTTTTGAACAAATTCCTTTTGCAACAGCATCTGAATCTGGGGAAGGGTTTGATGTGATTTGGTCACAAGATGCGATTCTACATAGCGATAATCGTGAGAAAGTATTGGCTGAGGCGTTTAGGGTATTAAAGCCGGGTGGTTGTTTTGTCTTTACAGATCCCATGCAGGCTGATGATTGTCCAGAGGGTGTTCTGCAACCGATATTGGATCGAATTCACTTAAGCTCTTTAGGGTCACCAGGTTTTTATTGCAGCGTTGCAGAAAAACTCGGTTTTGAAGTGATTGCGTTTGATGATCAGACCAATCAGCTAATTAATCATTATCAGCGTGTTTTGGAAGAAACGGAAAGACATACTGAAGATCTTGCAAAAAAGATTGACCCACAGTATGTGCAGCGCATGAAAGCAGGTTTGAAGTATTGGATTGAAGGCGGGAAAGCAGGGCATTTGGCATGGGGAATCTTTTTACTTCATAAGCCCTGAATAATGTGATTAAACAGGCCTTTAGGTTGTTTGTTGGCCTGGTTGATTCAGTTGTTTTTAAGCGCTGGTTTTGTTGCATGTTTTACAAGACGGGTCTTTTTTCAGTTGAACAGTGCGCCATTTCATCGTCTGACTATCTAATAATTGTAGGCGTCCATTCAGTGTTTCTCCGATATTTAATAAGACCTTTATCGTTTCTGCCGCTTGCATACTGCCGATGATGCCTACCAGCGGCGCAAAAACCCCCATAACCGCGCAAGGCATATCAGCGTCGTCTCCTTCCATTGGATAAAGGCAGTGATAGCATGGGCTGTCATTGTTCCGTAAATCGAATACCGTCACTTGGCCTTCAAAACGTACTGCGGCTCCTGAGATTAGCGGTTTTTGATGCTTGACACAGATTTTGTTAATTTGATGACGAGTGGTGAAATTGTCACTGGCATCGATAACGGCATCGACTTGAGCAACTAGGTTTTGCAGTTTCGATTCGTCGACCCGCTCTTGATGGGTTATGACATTGACTTCTGGATTGATGCTGACAAGTGTCTCACGAGCTGACTCCGTCTTAGCTTTCCCAATGGCATGTGTATGGTGGATGATTTGGCGTTGTAAGTTTGTTAGGTCGACTTTGTCGTGATCACAAATAACTAGTTCGCCGATACCGCTAGCAGCTAAGTACAATGCTGCAGGCGAACCAAGGCCGCCTGCACCAACCAACAAAACTTTCGATTGTAAGAGTGTTTCTTGTCCAGAAATGTCAATTTGCGGAAGTAGAAGATGCCGGCTATATCGAAGCAGTTGTTGATCATCCACAATTTTTAACGTCGATGATAGCCGGACATGTCGTTCTTAATGCTATTAGATTTCCTCGTTAACGTTTTTTTGCGTAGCCGAAGTGGTAATACCTTTGAAATAATTCATGGCTTGAATAAGTAAAAGGTCTTCACTGGAGCCAAATTCAATCGGCGCATTATTTTTTTCGTTCTCTTGCTTTTCATCATCCGATGGTTCTTTTTGTTGAGTTTTATTAGCAGACTCCGTGTCTTTAGATGCGTGTTCTTCTTTGTCGCCATTAGATAAATGACGACTTAAGTCAGACTCCCGTATACGTTGATCATCTTTCTCAGTCTCATCTAAAATGTCTGGAGTAATACCTTTGGCCTGAATAGACTGACCATTTGGTGTGTAATAAAGTGCTGTGGTCAGTTTGATTGCTGTGTCATTACCAAGTGGTAGGATGGTTTGCACCGATCCTTTGCCAAATGTTTGAGACCCCATCACGACGGAGCGTTTGTGGTCTTGCAATGCACCAGCAACAATTTCTGATGCCGAAGCCGAACCACCATTGACTAAAGTGATCATTGGTACAGTTTTGACTTCTGCCGGTAATCCTCTGAGATAGTCTTTCCCCGATCCACGCAAATAATACTCAGGGTTGGCGTGTAATTTCATTTTTGCGTCTGTTGTACGGCCTTCAGTATAAACAACGAGTGAATTTTCTGGTAGAAATGCAGCAGATACCGCAACCGCGCCATTAAGTAGGCCGCCTGGGTCATTGCGCAAATCTAGTATCAGGCCTTGCATTGGTTCGGTATTTTCTTGGAAGAGCTCATTGATGGCCTTGGCCAGGTTCTTGCCGGTTTGTTCTTGGAACTGTGTAATACGGATATAGGCATAGCCCGGCTCAATCATCTTTGATTTGACACTTTGAATTTTAATAATGTCACGTACTAAGGTGAATGTTAATGGTGCTTTTTCACCTTCGCGTACAACAGTAATTGTGATCGATGTTTTTGGTTTGCCACGCATTAATTTGATTGCATCACTGAGTGTCATACCCTTAACCGCAGTATCATCCAGCTTGACAATTAAATCGCCAGTTTGTATGCCAGCGCGGAATGCAGGGGTATCTTCAATGGGGGAAATAACTTTGACCAGTCCGTCTTCCATAGTGACTTGAATACCGAGACCACCAAATTCACCTTGGGTACCAATTTGTAATTCTTTGTAGTCGTCTTTATCGAGATAAGATGAATGAGGGTCAAGACCGACCAACATACCATTGATGGCTTCGGTAATAAGCTTTTTATCTTCTACCGACTCGACATAATCGCTCTTAATACGCCCAAATACTTGAGCAAAAGTACGCAACTCTTCTATTGGCAATGCGTGAACAGCGCCGGTCGGTTCTTTTTTGGCAATTGCGGAAAAATTTAAACTCAGCATTACACCTGTGATAGCGCCAATAAGGACTAAACCTGTTTTCTTCAAAATGTTACTCATTATGCTTTCTCCGCACTAATCAAATTTGTCATACATCCGAGGGATTATTAATTTAACTGTTTAATAGTAGTCCAAGTTAATGGATCAAATGGTTGACCTTTATACCGAAGTTCAAAGTATAAACCTGAAATTGGATTGCCGCCGCTATTTCCAACTGATGCGATGTTGTCACCACTATGTATAGTATCACCGACTTCTTTATAGAGTGCTTCATTGTTACCGTAAAGACTCATGTAACGATTGCCATGATCAATAATTATTAGGTTACCGAAACCTCTCAACCAATCAGAGAAAACGACGGTACCATTTGCTATGGCCTTGACAGTGCTGCCAGTGGGTGCACTGATAAATAACCCCTTCCAAGTAATATGTTTGCCTGAACGTTGACTACCAAAACGACTGATAAGTTTCCCACGTACTGGTAAATGTAATTGACCTTTTAGTGATGAAAAAGGGAGTTTGTTCGAAGATTCTTCCGGTAATTTGTTGTTATATAAAGAAGAAGATGGTTTTTGTTGGCTTAAGAATTTGTTTATTTCTGCAACAATATTGGTGATTCGTTTTTCATCGCGTTGCAGTTTCTCGATCTCATTTTGTTGTTCATTAACTTGCTTTGATATTTTTGTAACAATGGCATGGTGTTTTAGATGTTGCTGTGTTAATTGGTCTTTTTGGGTTAGATACGCCTTCTGGATAGCATTGATTTCTGATTTCTTTTGGTGGGTCTCTTGAGTCAGATTTTCAAGTTCCTTTTGATTATTGAGAAGCATATTAATAGTGTTTTGGCGTTCTATAGACAGATACTTGTAGTAATGTATATCGCGCATTATTTGGTTTGGGTTGTTTTGATTAAGTAAGCGCTTTAAGTGATCTTGTTTATTGTTGACATATTGTTGATAAATTAGCTGATCAAACTGATTCTGTTCGGTATTGATGATTTTTCTGAGACGTTGTTGTTGTTGATTGAGCTGCTCGTATTGATCGTTGGCTTGACGTTTTTCATTTAATAAGACATTGATCTTTCGATTGATGTTGCTGATAGCACGCTCGGTTTTTTGTAAATTATCTGCCGCGTATCGTTTTTCTTTTTCACGGCCAGCAAGATTTTTCTGAAGCAGTTGAATACGGTCACGTAACGTATCCAATTTTTCTTGACTTTCTGATGTGGCAGTTAATGGATAGCACAGTGCTAGAACACAAGTTATCCAAATAAACTTGCGCATGAAAAATTGCATGTGGGTACAAATATTGTTTTGTGCCAGAAGTAACCTTTTATTACACGGATTTTTTATTGTGTTTTAACGACTATGCACCGGATTTGCCCTGATTAGCGACTGCTTGCATCGCTTTTTCAACATCAGACTGATCGCCAAGATAATAATTCCTTATAGGTTTTAAATTATCATCCAGCTCATAAACCAACGGTACGCCGGTAGGGATATTGCAAGTTAAAATATCTTGATCAGAGATATTGTCTAAATATTTAACAAGCGCACGTATTGAGTTGCCATGTGCAGTAATAATCACTCGTTTCCCTGTCGCTACTTGCGGTGCTATGGTTTCATTCCAGTAGGGCATAAAACGAGCGACGGTATCTTCTAGACACTCAGTCAGAGGAATATCCTGTTTTGCCAGATCGGCGTATCGTGGGTCAGTTCCAGGATATCGGTCGTCTTCAGAGGTTAAAGCTGGTGGTCGTGTGTTATAGCTGCGTCGCCAAATTAGAACTTGTTCGTCACCATACTTGTTCGCTGTTTCGGCTTTGTTCAGCCCTTGTAATGCGCCGTAATGTCGTTCATTTAGGCGCCATGTGTTACGGACGGGGATCCACATTTGATCCAGTTCGTCTAGTGTTATCCATAGTGTTCGAATAGCGCGCTTGAGTACCGAAGTATAGGCAATGTCAAAGGTGAAACCTTGTTCTCGTAATAATCGCCCGGCATTTTTTGCCTCTTCCAAACCCTTGGGTGTTAAATCTACATCTGTCCAACCAGTGAATCTATTTTCTTTGTTCCAAGTACTTTCTCCATGTCTCAGGAGAACTATTTTTTTCATGTTAACCTTTTAGGAAAGGGAATTGACTATTAAGAAAGTTGCGATAAGGCGTTATTTTATTATATTTTGCAGGCGAACGCAGCATAAACTGGTTATTTGGTGATGGTTGTTTATGATTTGTGGGTCATATTACAAATTGATGCTTTGCAAAGATTTTTGGTTTAAAGATGTGTGCATAATGTTAAGATGCGGGCTGGCTTATTTGGGAGGTGAGCAGCTTTCTCATCTTCAACTAAGAAAAACTAAATTTTGTTAGGAAATAGAATAAAAGTTTATGGAACCATCATTAATGTCTGATCATTTTCTTCTTAGACTGGAGAATTTACTATTTTTGATTGCAGCTACTGTCAGTGCGCTGATGCTAATTTGGCCGATGATACGTCGTGGCCCTAAAGAGGTTGATACACGAGTTGCGATTGAGTTAATTAACCATCAAGATGCGCTGGTGCTGGATGTGCGGGATGATAGCGATTATGCGGCAGGTCATTTGCCGAATTCGACGCATATCCCCACTGAAAAGATTGAAGATCGCTGGATTGAAATACAAAAACATAAAGAAAGACCGATTCTGGTAATTTATAGTAGCGGTATTCGTTCTCATCATGCCAGTAAGGTGCTGGCTAAGAATGGATTTGAAAAAGTGCATAATTTGATGGGAGGGATTGATGCCTGGCGGCGTGCTAGCCTGCCGATTGTTAAGCGATAAAGGAAATAAATGTCAAAAGTAATTATGTATACGACAGGGTTTTGCCCTTATTGTAAGATGGCTGAAAATTTGTTGCGAGCTAAAGGTGTTGAACAAATTGAAAAGATACGTATCGATTTGGAGCCAGAACAACGTGTCGACATGATGGAGAAAACAGGCCGTCGTACAGTACCTCAAATCTATATAGGAAATAGACATGTGGGGGGGTATGATGATTTGACGCAACTTGATCATAATGGTGAGTTGGTGACATTATTAGCATCTTGATTATTTGATGATCTAATCATATTTTAGTTATAAGTAATTTTCTTTAATCTTTAAAATCAGGTTGAATATAAAATGAGTGACCAACAACAACCCGCTTTCACTATTGAAAAAATCTATGTTAAGGATTTGTCCTTAGAAATACCAAATGCACCGGGGATTTTCCTTGAACGCGAAGCGCCTCAAGTTCATTTACAATTGAACACCAAAAACCATATCATTGAAGAAGAGCTGTATGAGGTGTTTTTGACAGTAACGGTCACTGCTAAGATTAACGATAAGGTGATGTTTCTTGTGGAAGCTCAACAAGCGGGTATTTTTCGTATTCGTAATATTCCGGTTGAAGAAATTGATCCGGTATTAGGTATTGGTTGCGCTAATATATTGTTTCCATATTTGCGTGAAACGGTGTCCGATATTGTTACTCGCGCTGGTTTCCCTGCGGTCATACTCAATCCGGTAAATTTTGAAGCAATTTACCAACAAGATAAAGAAGGTGCGGCATCCAGTGCAAGTGCAGAGAAGCACTAACTTATATTTGAAAACATATTTGACACAATGCGTATAGAGATCCTGATGAGTTTTAAATCTATGATGAGTAGGATACGCTCATGCTTGGTTGTTGTGGTTATATTGTTGCCAAGCCAGGTTGCTGCTGAGATGCAATTTTTATCTATAGCAGAGAATGCCGTAGTGATGTATGACGCACCCTCATTAAAGGCTGAAAAATTATATGTAGCCAGTCTTCATTTGCCAGTTGAAGCGGTAGTGACAGTTGAAGGCTGGATTAAAGTGAGAGACAGCGGCGGTAGTCTTGCCTGGGTTGAGAATAAATTCCTGAGTCAACAGCAATACGTTATCGTTATAGTACCTTTGGCGGATATCTACCAAGCGCCTGATGATCGCTCAGAGCTGGTTTTTCAAGCTCAAGAAGGTGTTGTTATAGAGTGGCTTAATACTGATGGTGATGCACCGGGGTGGATGAAAGTACGTCATCGTGATGGTCAGGCAGGTTATATTAAAGTCGGTCAGGTTTGGGGGTCATGAAAATTGCAATCTTTGGTGCTGGTGCATGGGGTACAGCTTTAGCCATCAATCTTTCAGCGCATCATCAAGTAACGCTATGGACTAAATTTCCGGATCACTTAGCGGAATTAACCACCCAACGTGTCAATCTAAGTTTCTTTCCGGACTTCTCATTGCCGGAGTCATTATATATTACCGATTCTATTGAAAAAGCACTTGAAACTGCTGACCTTGCTTTAGTCGTCGTGCCTATTGTCGGGTTGAGAGAAACTTTGCGTGGGATTGCTGAAACAAAAATTAATGTGCCTATTATATGGGGGTGTAAAGGGTTCGATTCAGATGATGCGAAATTGCCTCATCAGATAGTGGAAGAAGAACACGTTAACGCGTCGCCATGTGGCGTCCTATCTGGCCCAAGTTTCGCAGAAGAGGTGGCTAAAGGGTTGCCTACAGCCTTGACATTGGCTTCTACTGATAAGGCGTTTTCAAACCAAATGGCACGACAACTTCACACTTCTCGTTTGCGTATTTATACCAGTCAAGATGTGGTCGGTGTAGAGACAGGTGGTGCTGTAAAGAATGTGATTACCATAGCGGCTGGAATTTCTGACGGAATGGGTTTTGGGCATAATGCTAGAGCGGCTTTAATCACGCGCGGTTTGATGGAAATTACTCGCTTGGGCCTTGCGCTCGGAGGGAAGAGGGAAACGTTCATGGGGTTGGCAGGGCTGGGTGATTTAATGCTGACTTGTACTGGAGATTTGTCACGTAACAGGCGAGTTGGGTTGATGTTGGCCGAAGGTAAAACGTTAGCGCATATTTTAGAAGATTTAGGACACGTTGCGGAGGGTGTTCATACCGCGCGTGCTGTTTTACAGCTTGGGGAACAACTCGGTCTTGAAATGCCGATTACTCAGGCAGTGTGTAATATTTTGCATGAAGGTGTCGCTGCGCGTGAGGCTGTGGAAATGTTGTTAAGTCGAGAGCCGAAATCGGAGCTTTATTAGTTGTTGTGCAGAATGAATAATACAATAATTATTGGCAACTATTCAGCTTGCCCTTAGAATTCACCATTTCTGTGTTACAAAATGATCATTTACACGTGTAAACTCACATTTTGCGCCTTGAACTGATGAATTCTAAGGACAATCAGAACAGTTACCGCAATATGCTGAATGGTTACAATTATTGTTGATTATTCAGTTTATCCATATTTGCGTATTCATGTGGTATGGCTGTTACAGCGCATCAACACTTAAGATGGTCGACTTTATTCACCTTAAAGATAGGTCATGCTATGATACTTATACCGCTACTATTAGGGCGCTTCTGAAAATCCATATTTGCGAGCATCCGCAAAGCGAATTGTCTGCTTACCCCGTTTCGTCGCAATACTGCGGTACGCACAAAAAATATTTCCTGACCTATTAGCCATATGTTGCGTCGATATTTCTTGTTCTCGCCTTGTCTGGTTAAGAAAATCCGAATTTATAGAAGCCCCGATTAATTACAATAACGATTAGGGACGTTTGGGATGATAAAAGCATATGCCGCATTTGGCCCTGGGGAAGCGCTTAAGCCTTTTGAGTATGATCCTGGAGTTTTGCGAGCGAGTGATGTAGAGATTGCCGTTGAGCACTGTGGTATTTGTCATAGTGATTTGAGTATGTTGAGTAATTCGTGGGGCATTACTCAGTACCCCCTGGTTCCTGGTCATGAAGTTGTTGGTAGGATTGTCGATAGAGGGGAATTTGTCCGCCACCTCAAATTGGGCCAACGCGTAGGTCTAGGGTGGCATTCAGGTTATTGCATGACTTGTAGTACATGCTTGTCTGGCGATCATAATCTTTGTGCGGATGCAGAGCCTACCATTGTAGGACGGCATGGTGGTTTTGCCGATAAAGTTCGTGCAGATGCCGCAAGTGTTGTGGCATTACCGGACACAATTGCGGCACAAAGTGCCGGCCCGCTCTTTTGTGGCGGGATAACGGTGTTCAATGTGTTGCTGCAACATAATATTCCGTCAACTGCAAGGGTGGCGGTAATCGGTATTGGCGGTTTGGGGCATATGGCATTGCAAATTCTCAAAGTATGGGGTTGTCATGTGACCGCATTTACGTCTTCTGAAACTAAGAAGGCTGATGCATTGAAACTGGGCGCGGATGAGACACTAAATTCGCAACAGTTAGATGCATCAACATCAGTAGCTAGGCAGTTTGACCTGATTTTGTCGACGGTCAATGTGGGGCTTGACTGGAATGCCTATATTGCCACATTGCGGCCCAAAGGGCGGTTACACTTTGTGGGCGCAACTTTGGACCCACTGGATATCAATGTGTTTCCACTTATTCTTAATCAGTGTTCGGTTTCAGGTTCGCCAGTTGGTAGCCCTGCCAGTATTCATACGATGTTAGATTTTGTAGCGAGACATAATATTGAGCCTGTTGTAGAAAGCTACCGATTTGATCAGGTAAATGAAGCATTGGCCCGTTTGGAGAGTGGAAAGGCACATTATCGGGTCGTGTTAAGTCGTTAACTAATCGCCTTCCTAGAATCCATATTTGAGAGCATGCGCAAGGCGAATTGTCTGCTTACCCTGTTTCGTTACAATACTGTGTTACGCACAAAAAACATCTCCTTACCTATCATCCTAATAACCGTAGTTAAATGGTGTTTAGAGTGCGTTGTTGTTTGTTTCCGGCAAGGCGCAATGAGGAGTAATAACTCGTTCACAACGAATTGCAACGCAGCCAGAAATAAATAACAGTGTGTTATGAGCACCATCCAACTGAGGATTCTAGGTTAATAATACTCTGTTCTTGCGTAGCTCTCAAAGCGTGTGTATTCGCCTAAGAAAGTAAGATTTACAGTCCCAATGGGGCCGTTTCGTTGTTTGCCGATAATGATTTCTGCCATGCCTTTGTCTTGTGTCTCAGGGTCATAAACTTCATCTCTGTAGATGAATAGAATGACATCTGCATCTTGTTCAATGGCGCCAGATTCGCGTAAGTCGGACATTACTGGACGTTTGTTTGGACGTTGTTCTAAGCTTCGGTTTAACTGAGACAGGGCGATGACTGGGACCTTCAGTTCTTTAGCTAACGCTTTAAGTGCGCGAGAAATCTCAGAGATTTCGGTGGCGCGATTTTCCCCTTGTCGGGCAGAAGACATCAATTGTAGGTAATCAACTACAATTAAACCAAGGCCATCAAATTGGCGATACAGTCGTCTGGCTCGTGCACGTAATTCCAGTGCGTTAAGTGCTGCACTTTCGTCAATATGAATGGGCGCGTCATTTAGTTTTCCAAGTGCATGAGTTAGCTTTGGCCAATCTTCATCTTCGAGGCGACCGGTACGTACTTTATGTTGATCAAGCCGGCCAACTGAGCCAAGCATTCGCATGGCTAATTGCGCGCCACCCATTTCCATGCTAAATACAGCAACAGGTTTGTTCAAGTCCAGAGCCACATTTTCGGCAATATTTAATGAAAAGGCGGTTTTGCCCATTGAAGGTCTGCCAGCAACAATAATCAGATCACCAGGTTGGAAGCCGGATGTTTTTTGATCAAGATCATGAAAGCCTGAGGCGATTCCAGTTACATCACTTGGGTTGTCCCGACTATAAAGAAGTTCTATACGCTCAACGACTTGTTTAAGAAGTGGCTGTATATCCATAAAGCCTTGTTTGCCGCGAGCACCTTCTTCGGCGATTTCGAACACTTTGGATTCTGCCTCGTCTAATAAATTGGCAGCAGAGCGTCCTGCAGGATTATATGTCGAGTCAGTAATTTGAACACCAACCTGAGCGAGACTGCGCATAATCGAGCGTTCTCTGACGATTTCTGCATAGCGCTTAATATTTGCGGCTGACGGGGTGTTCTGAACGATTGCGCCGATATAAGCGAGGCCGCCGACTGTTTGTAACTCTGATGACATTTCTAATGATTCTGCAACGGTAACAACATCAGCGGGTTTGTTGTGTTCAATTAGTTTGCAGATGTGATGGTAAATTAACTGATGATCATGGCGGTAGAAATCATCATCTGAAATGACATCGGCAATCTTATCCCATGCATGGTTGTCCAGCATTAACCCACCAAGAACAGACTGTTCTGTCTCAATTGAATGCGGAGGGGTTTTAAAGGATTCTGCAAGCTGATCTTGATTGATTCTGATAGATGGTTGAGCCATAATTATCCGGTTAAATTAGCAATACAAAAATAGAAAACCCGCAACTGGAAATGCTTTTGTGCTTTTTTCTTGGTTATTTATTGATATAACAACAGATTGCTTCGTATCATGATCTGACTTTGAGAGGTAATTGTCTTGTGTTTTGAGTTGTTATTTTCGGATAATTTTGTGTCGACTACAAGTGATTATTAATATATTTTTTATCTCTTTGATGTGTAGGCAAAAAAAAAGAACTGTGACTAGCAGTTCTTTTTTTTTGGTTTTTAATGCCGCGTTTATAGCGTTGCTTCACCTAAAACAGATACAGTGATATGTGCGGATACATCGCTATGTAATGCAATCGTCAGTGAGTAGTCACCGACTTGTTTTAATTGACCATGAGGCATCTGAATCATCGATTTCTCAATGTTGAATCCTTGTTCAGTCAATGCGGCTGCAATATTTACGCTGTTTACTGATCCGAATAACTTACCATCACTCCCTGTTTTTTGAGTGATTTGTAATAATAAACCATCCAGTTTCTCAGCAATTGCTTGTGCTTTGGCGATTGCGGCTGCTTGGTTTTTTTCAAGTTCAACACGTTTTGTTTCAAACTCAGCAATCGCTTGTTCGGTCGCTCTTTTAGCTTTACCTTGAGGAAGTAAAAAATTGCGGGCATAACCACTTTTTACGTTGACAATGTCACCAAGTTGCCCCAAGTTGGAGATCTTTTCCATCAGTATGATTTGCATTTTTTCGCTCCTTTTGTCCTTTAATGCCGGTCTGTGTATGGCAGTAATGCAAGAAAGCGAGCGCGTTCAACAGCGGTGCTTAGCTGGCGTTGATAGAAAGCACGTGTACCTGTTATTCGTGCCGGTATGATTTTGCCATTTTCCCCAACATAGTCTTTTAATACTTCGATATCCTTATAGTCGACTTGTTTAATGCCTTCTACAGTAAAACGACAAAACTTTTTACGTTTGAATAATGGACGGTTAGCTTTTCTTTCTCTTTCTTTCTCTTTACTGTCTTTACGTCTTGTAAAACGAGCCATATTTATTTCCTGTTTACTGATTAAATTTGTACGATATGATTGACATGCAGTACCAGTTGTTGACTAAGGCGGTTTTTTCGATTCAAAAAACCGGAGGCTTTTACCACCGTATCAGTTTTTAGTTCAGATATTGTCATGGCCGCCGGTCCTAGTGCAACTGAAAAAATTTCACATAAAACCTGGCGAGCGATATCTGCCTCAATCTGGCGTGAAACATGTTTGATGGTAAAGTCAATGATGGCGACACCTGCCGGGGTATATCGTAATACGCCTAGCTTAATGATTTTTCCACAAACGACTGTTTGGTTGCAGTCCAAAAATTACTCTGTTGTTGTAGCGGTCTCTGTTGTTGCAGTGGCCTTAGTCTCTTCGTTGGTTTCAGCAGTGTCTGCAGCCTTGACATCGGTTTTAGCTGCTGCTGGCTGATCATTGGTGTTACTTGATTCAGTTGCTGCACTGCTGCTCGTGTCTTCATTTCGAATCATTGGAGAAGACTCGGAAACGGGACCATCCATTCTGACTGTGAGATGACGCAAAATCGCATCGCTGAATTTAAATGCGTGTTCAAGATCGTTAAGCGTTTCCTGGTCGCACTCAATATTCATTAATACATAATGGGCTTTATGAACTTTCTTAATCAGATAAGCAAGTTGGCGGCGACCCCAATCTTCGGTGCGATGCACATTTCCGTTTTTCGCTGTCACTATTCCACGGTAACGTTCGATCATTGCCGGGACTTGCTCGCTCTGATCTGGATGCACTATAAATACAATTTCGTAATGTCGCATAAATTCCTTTCGGGTACAGCCTCCCAGTTGAGTTTGGTGAGGCAAGGTTAAAAGCGCTCCATTGTACTGAATTGACGAGACAATATCAAACTTTGTTATGCTTGTTATAATGGCTCTGATTGATCTAACTGAGATTTCAAATTTAGGCGTATTAAATGGCCTGTTGTTATTGGTTTAATAAATAGCCCTATTGGTTTGGATGAGCTGGTAAAATTAGTCACTTTACTAAAAAATAGCCCGTGCGCATTAGTGCTGCCCGTATATTGCTTGCGCCAGTATGCTTAATTTTAGCCTGAAGCGCTTACACTATAACTTTGTTCCAGAGGATTCACAAAAAGTATAATTTGTACCCGGTAGGTTGCTTGCCGGTTTTAAACTTGTTCTGATGTAACTTTTCAGTATACTGCGGTAACTGTTCTGATTGCCTCTAGAATTCATTAGTTCAAGGCGCAAAATGTGAGTTTACACGTGTAAATGATCATTTTGTAACGCAGAAATGGTGAATTCTAGGGGTAAGCTGAATAGTTACGTCCTGATTTAAATTGTGCGCACCTACTTCCTACGTCGCAGAATAACTGCGTCTTCGGTTGTGAGTACGCCCTACTCAAATCAGCCTTATGTTTAAATTCCAGTAACTGATGCAACATACAGGCGAGTAAAATTGTCGGGAGCATGTCATTTTAAAAAAATTATATAAATAAAGTGTTATAAAAATATGTTGTTGATGATTGATAATTATGATTCGTTCACCTATAACTTGGTGCAATATCTGTCCGAACTGGGTGAAGAAGTCGAGGTGTTTCGTAATGATGAAATTACGTTGGACAAGATTGCGCAATTGAATCCAGAGCGTATTGTGATTTCCCCGGGGCCTTGTACGCCAAATGAGGCAGGCGTATCTCTTTCAACAATCAAAGAATTTAGCGAAAAATTGCCAGTGTTAGGCGTTTGTCTTGGGCATCAAAGCATCGGGCAGGTTTTTGGCGCGAAAATTGTTCATGCGCAACAATTGATGCACGGTAAAACCTCGCCTATTTTTCATAATGGTGTTGGTGTGTTTCGGGATTTGCCAAGTCCTTTTGTCGCAACTAGATATCACTCTCTTGTGATTGATCGATCTACTTTTCCCGATTGTCTTGAGATTACGGCCTGGACTAGAGATAATGAGATCATGGGTGTGCGCCATAAAACATTACCCATCGAAGGTGTTCAATTTCATCCGGAATCGTTACTGAGTGAGCATGGGCATCAGATACTGGAAAATTTTTTAAACCGCTAACGATAGAACGATTGTATTGTTGAGTTAATGATAAAAGGGAACACATGACACCACAACAGGCACTGAGTCGTATTATTGAGCGTCAAGAAATTCAGAATGACGAGATGCTGTCATTGATGCGTCAGATCATGCAAGGAGAAGTTTCTCCGGTTTTGATCGCCGCCATTATCACCGGGTTACGTGTAAAGAAAGAGACTGTCGGTGAGATTTCAGCTGCAGCACAAGTGATGCGTGAATTTGCGACACCGGTTGAAGTATCTAACAGTTCCTATTTAGTAGATACTTGCGGGACCGGAGGTGATGCTACCCATACATTCAACATTTCTACTGCTTCTGCTTTTGTAACGGCTGCTGCTGGTGCGCGTGTTGCTAAGCATGGTGGTCGGTCTGTTTCTAGTAAGTCTGGAAGTGCCGATGTGTTGGAAGCGTTGGGTGTTAATTTGAATCAAACACCGCAGCAAGTCGCGCAAAGCATCAGTGAAATTGGTGTTGGTTTTATGTTTGCGCCCAACTATCATGGTGCCATGAAACATGCAGCACCGGTGCGGCGTGAGCTAGGGATTAAAACCATGTTTAATATCCTGGGCCCGTTAACAAATCCGGCTGATGCGAAAAATCAGGTGTTGGGGGTATTCAGTGCTGATCTGGTAAGCACTTTAGCGCATGTGCTGCATCAGCTTGGCAGTCAACACGTGTTGATTGTTAACGGAAAAGATGGATTAGATGAAATAACCATTACTGGCGAAACAAACGTTGGCGAGTTGAAACAAGATAAAGTCGTTGAATACACAATAAGACCGGAAAATTTTGGTCTGCATACAGCCTCAATCGATACCATTCAGGTCACTGATTGTGATCAGGCTAAGGCAATGTTGCTTTCGGTATTAGAGAATCACGTTGGTCCGGCGCGAGATATTGTCATGATGAACGCTGGCGCGGCAATTTACGCCGCTGGTGTTTCAGATTCGCTGGAGCAGGGGGTCGAGAAAGCCCGGCAAGCGATAGAAAGTGGTGCCGCTTTAAAAAAACTCAATGAACTGATCACGTTCTCCAAAAAAGTATAAGTAACTAATAATTAACATGTCAGATATTTTAAAAAAAATCTTATCGGTTAAGAACAAAGAAATTGCTGAGGCTAAAGCTATAAAATCATTTTCTGAGATGATGGCTGCAGCGCATTCTGCGTTACCTGTACGTGATTTTACTGCTGCTATTCGTAACAAGTTATCTGCAGGGAAGCCTGCGGTCATTGCGGAAATCAAACAAGCCAGTCCTAGTAAAGGAATCTTGCGTGGGCGTGCTAAAGACTTGCCATTTCAACCGCAACCCGACAACGCATCAACTTTTCGTTCTGCTAAAGAGCCTGAAAGCAACTTTGCGTTTATTCCGGCAGAGATTGCTGAAACCTATGAGAAAAATGGTGCGGCTTGTTTATCTGTGTTGACCGATCAACAGTTTTTTATGGGTAGCCCCGAATATTTGCAGCAGGCTCGGGCGGCCTGTCAGTTGCCTGTGCTCCGTAAAGACTTCATGTTGGATGAATATCAGGTAGCCGAAGCGCGTGCCATGGGTGCTGATTGTATTTTGCTAATCGTCGCCGCCTTTATTATGGAGAATGGATTCGACCATGCAGTAACCTGTATGCGAAAACTTGAAGATTTAGCGCATTCTCTCGGTATGGCTGTGTTGGTCGAGGTGCATGATGCAGACGAATTGGACCTAGCCTTGCAATTATCAACGCCGTTGATTGGGATTAATAATCGCAATTTAAGTACCTTTGAAACCACTCTGTATACAACTTTACAACAATTGCCGCGAATTCCATCAGAGCGCATTGTAATTACTGAGAGTGGCATCCGCGTTTCTGAAGACGTTTCACTAATGCGTGATAATCAAGTCAACACATTCCTAGTTGGTGAAACATTTATGCGTGCGCAAGATCCGGGTGCAGAACTAAACAGACTATTTGGTTAGTGGTGAGTCGGTTTTTTCGATAGTTAGAGTACTAAATAGGAGGTCTGTAAATCACATGCCTATAGCGCTTGCTTGACTGCCTACTCCACCATGCGAAACAATGGTCAATACAGATTAAGAAACAGGAGATTAAGAATGCAACAGAAAATAATTTTATTTTGCATCATCCTTTTTTGTGCGCATAGTGTTTTAGCGCAACAAAGTCTCCCAACTCTAAAATCTCATGCAGTTATGGTATTGGACACTCAGAATAACAATGTAATTTACGATAAAAACGCAAATAACGTCATGCCCATTGCATCCATCGCTAAGTTGATGACCGCAATGGTTGTTCTTGATGCGGGATTGCCTCTGAATGAAAAGATTGCAATTGATTCTGCCGATGTGGATCGTCTAAAAAATACTCGTTCTCGTTTACCTGTGGGTACCAGTTATGCCCGTCATGAGTTGTTACGGCTATCGCTGATGTCTTCAGAAAATAGGGCAGCAGCTGCACTTGGGCGTGCGTATCCAGGTGGTACAGTGGCTTTTGTCAACGACATGAACAAAAAGGCGATGGCGTTGGGCATGGTGAATAGTTATTTTGTAGAACCGACCGGATTAAGCAGCGCAAATGTTTCGACTGCGCAAGATTTAGCTAAAATGGTTGCCGCTTCGAATGACTACGGTGTGATTCGTGAATTCTCAACAACTTCCCAGCATGTTGTGTCACCACATAATAAGAGCAGCAAAATACAGTATGTCAATTCAAACAGCTTGGTTGGTAGCCAAAATTGGGAAATTGGTGTGTCTAAAACGGGTTACCTTAATGAAGCGGGACGTTGTCTAGTCATGCAAGCAAATATTAACGGTAAACCAGTTGTGATCGTACTGTTGAATTCCTGGGGCAAGAATACCCGTATTGGTGATGCTAATCGTGTTCGTAAATGGATGGAAAATATTTATGCTCGTAAGCAAATCTGAACAAGCATAATCGGATTTAACTGAGCTGATAAATAGCCGTGTATTTTGCTTTGAGGTAATTAATAAAATAATCTGGGTTTAATGCTTCACCGGTAACTCGCAGAACTAATTCCTGAGGGGTGTAGAGTCTCCCTTGACTATGGATTCTTTCATTCAGCCAGCGCTTGATGGGCTTGAAGTTACCGGTTGCGATGTTTTGTTCGCTATCAGGTGATTCTTTAAGCAAGGTATTGTAGAACTGGCAGGCGTAAATTGCACCTAAGGTATAAGAAGGGAAGTAGCCAAATGCGCCGCCGCTCCAATGTGAATCCTGTAATACACCGAGTGTATCGGTTGGAGGCTTGATACCCAGATACTTCATCATCATACTGTCCCAGATTTCAGGCAAATCATCTACACTCATTGTGCCATCAAATAAACCTTTCTCAATCTCATAGCGCAGGATGACATGTAATGGGTAGGTTAATTCATCGGCCTCAACTCGGATAAAATCAGGTTTGCAGGTGTTAATTGCCCGATAAAAAGAATCTGGTGTAGCATGGCGTAGATGATCTGGGAAAGCCGCGCGTATGGTTTCAAAGTAATGTGAACAGAAAGGCTGACCTTGCGCGATCATGCGTTCCCAGAACAACGATTGAGACTCATGAATACCCATGGTCAATGATTCCGATACGGGCAAGTCCTGATGGCCAGGCATACGTCCTTGTTCGTACAAACCATGCCCGGTTTCATGAATCACGGCATATAGTGACTCAATAAAATCACTCTCTTTGTAACGTGTCGTAATGCGTACATCGGTTGGGTGACTGCCGCCACAAAAAGGGTGAACAGAAATATCCATGCGCCCATGATCAAAATTAAAGCCAATATCTTGGCTGATCTTGCGTGCCAATGCTTCTTGCTTGTCAACTGGAAAAGTGCCTTGTAGAAAAGATGTGTCTGGCTGGAATGGTGCCGCTTGAATGGTTCGAATCAGTGGAATCAGCTCCGACTTGAGTCGTTCAAAGATCGGTGTAATCTCAGCGCTCGATGTGCCACGCTCAAAAAGATCAATGTTGGCATCATAAATATCCTTGTCAGGGAATACGCACTGCGCCCATTCTTTCTTTAGCGCTAAAAATTGTTTTAAATAGGGTGCAAAATCCGAGAATTTGTTTTCCTGTCGCGCAGTAACCCATGCGGTATTTGCTTTTGAACTTAATTCCGCAATGGCCATTACCAGTTTTTTAGGAACTTTGGTGTCTAAGTCAAAATTGCGTTTAGCTTCTTGGATATTGCAACGTTGCCGAACGTCAAAGGTGTCCAAACCAGTCTGCTCTAATACTGTCAAGCAATCGCCTAGCGCGGCGTCAGTTAAACGTTCATGGATCACACCGGCAAGCGATGAAATCTGCTTGGCGCGCGCATTCGCGGCACCAGATGGCATCATCACCTCTTGATCCCAGCCAATTGTGCTCATGACGCCATTAAGGTAGGAAATTTCTTCCAGCTTCTCAGTTAAATGCTGATAGTGAGTATTGGTGGCTTGTTTCATTGCGGTGAATCGCTCCTGTGATTGCTGAAACCAAATCGGTTGCCGACAAGATTATAAATTAATCGCTAACACCAATGCGTGAAATAATTGAAAATAACCGGTCGCCTTCAATTTTGCTTTAAATCGGCAATTATAAAACTATGTAGAGTTGCTCGAAGATCTGATCTGGTTTATGCTTTGCCCCCGCGCTAGAGATATCAATAAGACAGTTGCATACCGGAGAAGTGGCTGAGTGGCTTAAGGCGCACGCTTGGAAAGCGTGTGTACGGCAACGTACCGCGGGTTCGAATCCCGCCTTCTCCGCCAATAACATGTCCGTGCCAGTCCGTACAGATACGAAATAGATAATAGAAATAATGAGTTCAAGGTTATTTCTGTCCGTATTAGTCCTAAGTAATCCGTTCGCATCCAAGAAAAAAGTGTGGTAACTTGTGTGGTAACTATTTTCATGTAAAAAAAGTTACCACATTATGGCTACCCGACATGCCCTTGATAACGTCACTTGTAAGAACGCAACCAGTGAAGGAAAGAAGATTCGTAAGCTTCATGATGGTGAAGGGCTTTATCTGTGGGTGTATGCTGATGGCCGCAAATATTGGCGATTGCGGTATAAGATTCATGACAAAGAAAAATCGATATCAATCGGTGTCTATCCAAAAATAGGGTTAAAACAAGCCAGGGAAAATTCCCAGCTTGAACGGGATAAACTCGATCAACACCTTGACCCATCCATAGAGCGACGCATCAGGAAACAACAAAGTAAGGAAGCTGCTGAAAACAGTATGGAAGCGGTTGCCCGTGAGTGGTATTCAAAGCAATTGAATACCTGGGTACCTAGTCATGCTAAAGATGTATTGCGTCGACTTGAAGTCAATGTGTTTCCTTATTTGGGGAATCTGCCGATAAAAAAGATTGAAGCACCTGAATTACTCAATACCGTTCGCATTATTGAGCAACGTGGCGCATACGATCTGGCGCATAGAGTCTTGCAAGTATGTAGCCAAGTATTCCGCTATGGTGTGGCAACGGGTCGTTGTAGCCGTGATCCTGCCATTGACTTGAGGGGCGCATTAACCCCGCACAAAAAGAAAAACCAGGCCGCTGTTAAACCTGAAGAACTACCAGAATTACTGCGTGCCATTTCCCAGTATGAAACCATAGGTGATAAACAAACACAGTTGGCCTTGCAACTGCTGGCTTATACCTTTACCCGAACCAATGAATTGATTGGTTCTGTGTGGTCAGAGTTTGATTTAGAGAACGCGCTATGGGTTGTTCCCAGTGAACGTATGAAAATGAGAAATGAACATGTTGTGCCGTTATCCAACCAAGCATTAAAAATCCTTGCAGAAGTTAAAGTCATCGCAGGGGATAGCCGGTTTGTATTACCAGGCAGAAACCCACAAAAACCAATCAGCAACAATACCCTGTTATTTGCGCTCTATCGTTTGGGCTACAAAGGCAAGATGACCGGCCATGGTTTCCGGGCGGTTGCCAGTACTGCATTAAATGAAGCAGGTTTTAACCCTGATGCAATTGAACGACAACTGGCACATGGTGAACTGAATGAAGTGCGTGGCGCATACAACCGGGCAAAGTATTTGCCTGAGCGAATCAAAATGATGCAATGGTGGAGTGACCATTTGGAAGCACTGGAAAAGGGTGCCAGTGTCACACCAATATTCAGAAAAGCCACTTGATTTATTCAATGTGATTTTTATGTTTTTATTCCGACCCCTAAAAAAAGTAGTGGGGAGAGTGGGGAAAGTGGGGAGATTTGCTCTAAACCATTGTTGTTGCTTGTTTTAAGTCTCCCCATTTTTGCGAAATAGCGACCCAAAGCGTGGGGAATCTCCCCACTTTTTGGGGAATTATGGGTATTTCTGTCTGTTTTGGCTTCCCCAGACTTCGGAATATTCAACCTGTTTTGGGCTGAAAATGCAGCGCGGAAATGTCCTGTTGCCACCTCCCCGGCGCTGGGAAAATTTAATTTAATTTAGATAGCTTGATTCACCACTTTGTCGACATTCTCACATCTTGATTCGCATCATCCCCACATCAAAATTTGACGCAATGTAAAAAGGTTTTGATTCATCTCTTATTATTTCTAACCCACGGCGGATTCACGCTCTCCCTGTATTATTAATTAAAACATAAAGGTAGGTATAAATTCTGGACAAACTCTGTTATTTGAGGTAAAACGAAGTTTTTCCAATCAACGGTTGAGAGACAGATTGTCCTATTCATCACTC
>JAJFJJ010000048.1 GCA_021774195.1 Nitrosomonas sp.
TTGATCGCTCCAGAAATGTCTAGTTTTATGAAATAAAACAAATATTCTGTCAAATGCCACACACCCTTCAGGTGAGCTACGCTATGATGCTTATAGCACACTGTTCTTTATCTTTTGCTGCGTTGCAATTCGTTGTAATAACTCGTTATTACGCCTTGCCAGAAATAAACAACAATGTACTCTTAGCACCATTCAACTGAGGATTTTAGTATAAACAAATTAACAACGACCAAGATGGTTTTGATGTGAAATTTAACGGGACAGTGGTGGATTCTTTTAACAAAAAAACGCCCCATTTATGGGGCGTTTTTGTTGTTGTTTGCTAATTAGAAATATTGTGTTGCTTTTTATTATCTTTTCTGTGTAACTATTGGTTATCCAGGTTAATTTGTTACAAACCCTTTGGTTAAGCATGCGCCAGAATACGCCCATGTTAATCGTTGAGTACCGGCGGCACCTTCAGCAGTGGGTGTGAGTACGCAAGTGTCTGCTGCCAAAATACCCTTAAAGGCATTTGGTGTTGCCGTAATTACTCCATCAACTACGGCCAAGCTGTTAAATGCTTTTGCTGTAGTGGTTGTAGGTGTTACCGGCATATTGGTCGCTGTACCGCCGTTAGTAGCAGCATCCAAATCGGCTAGCGCTATTCCAGATTGGAATCCAACATCAACCGCTGTTTTGTAAGGTGTCATGGCGTTAGTCACTTCGGTATACGCAGCTTTTTTTATGTAGTCTTGATAAGCAGGAACCGCAACTGCAGCCAAAATACCAATAATAGCCACAACAATCATCAATTCAATGAGTGTAAAACCTTTTTGTACTTGTTTCATGAGAGCTCTCCTTTAAGGTAAAAAATGTTCCGTATAGTGCATGGTTCTATATCAGCATTATTCGTGCCAACTTTCAGAGTGAAGATTTTGATATCAGGCTTAGTTTATTTGTATGGGTAAATCGGTATTTTTTAATAGAGTAAATTTTTTGCAAATCGGTTTTCAACTGGTTCTATAGTAACGATTAGTGGCAGATGATTCAACCGTTGAAGACTTCTTCCCATAATGCAATCACGGCATTGCGTTCATCGTTTAGTTGGTTGGCTTCAACACGGATAAACTCCTGTAGGTGTTTTTCTGATGGTGCGATACCGGCTAGATCTGGGTCGCTGTTTAGTCTCTCTCGATGTTGTATGCGTCTAAATTTTCGGTAAGTGGTACGTACGTTCTCGGCACGCTGGGTGGAAATTAAACCAAGCTCCCCTGCAAGTTTCAATAATGCAATGTTACCAATATTCCCTGTTAATTCAGGATGTTTGTTGGCATATCCCAGTACTAAATATTGTACGATAAATTCTACGTCAATAATTCCACCGCGATCATGCTTTATATCAAAAAAAGGCGATAAGTTTGGGTGCGCGTCAAACATTTTTTCACGCATTCTAAGGATGTCCTGTTTGAGTGTTACTAGATTTCGTGGTTGGCACAGGATCTCTTTTCTTGTGCTTTCAAAGGCTTTCGATACATGTTTGTCACCTGCTACAGCACGTGCTCGCGTTAAAGCTTGATGCTCCCACGCCCATGCTTGTGACTTTTGATATTGTGTGAAAGCTTCCAGAGAATGAACCAGCAACCCACTGGCGCCATTGGGGCGTAGGCGAAAGTCTGTTTGGTATAGCAAACCGGCAGAAGTATGTTGTGTTAACCAAGTGTTGATACTTTGCCCAAGTTTAGTGTAAGTTTCTGTTGCGTCAGGATTACTGTCGTTAAAAAGGAAGATTAGGTCAAGGTCGGATGCGTAACCTAATTCCTTGCCCCCCAGCTTGCCATAACCAATGATTGCAAAGGCAGGTTTTTCACAATGGCGTTTCTTTAAACTACTCCAGGCTTGATTCAGTACGGTTTTTAACACTAAATCAGCAAGCTCGGTTAAATGGTCGCTGAGTGTTTCCAAAAATAGTGAGCCTTCTAGGTCGCTGACGAGTAGTTGGAAGACTAGTGCATGTTGAAAGTGACGCAAATGGTCCATTTGCCACTCAATTACGTCACTTTTTGGATTGTCGGCGTGATTTAATTGATAGAGCAGTTCTTTTTCGATGTTTTTCCAGTCTGGTAAGGTGTGGGGAGTCTCATATTGTAGTAGTTCATCCAAAAGAATCGGGTGTCTACCCAGATAATCACTTGCCCATTGACTGATGCTGACCAATTTTGCTACACGTGGCAATGTGTCTGGATGTTCCAGTAACAGCGCTAGATAGGATTGATGTGGACTGATGGTTTCCAGCAATTTCAACATACGTTCAAGCGTGATATCAATCGGTGGGAATGGTGCAACGGCTTCAATCAGACTGGGGATAAGTGTCTTAATTTGTTGTTGGCTGAACTCGGATAGTTGGTGATAAAAAGTGCTGTGATAAAATTTCTGTAAGCGTTCAGAGGTTTTTTCCGGGTCGGTAAAACCCATCGTGCTGAGTTGGGTTGTGGCGGCTTCTGACTTAGTTGTGTCTTTCCTGTCTTCGGATTTTGCTGGCCACAAATAGGCTAGAATGTCGTGTCTCGGTGATTTCTTGGGTTCAGCAAAGATTAGTTCAAAATGGCGGGTGACATGCCTGCGATGCAAGTCAAGTTGTTGCATGAATTGATGGTGCGAGGGAAAACCCATGGCTGTAGCGATCAATATTTGTTCCGGAGATTGATCCGGCAAAGTTTGTGTTTGTTGGTCGTCTAGATACTGTAAGCGGTGTTCTAACTTGCGTAAAAAGTGATAGGCGTCAATTAGTTCGGCGACCGTTTCTGTAGGGAGTTGTTGTTTTTGTTTCAGGCGTCGTAAAACCTCTAGTGTTGGTCGGATACACAAATCAATGTCACGGCCGCCACGGATTAATTGAAAAACCTGTGTGATAAATTCGATTTCTCTAATGCCGCCAGGCCCAAGTTTGATATTATTGTGCATTTCACGGCGTTCAACTTCTTTGCGCATTTGGGCATGTAAACGCCGCATGGACTCGTAGGCGCCAAAGTCCAGGTACTTACGAAACACAAACGGTCTAATGATTCGTTCCATTAGTTTCGATTTTGTTTCGATACTGGTTTGATCGGAAATCACCCGTCCTTTAATCCAGGCATATCGCTCCCATTCTCGCCCTTGCGTGGCAAAGTATTCATTCAACATAGCGAAGCTAATTGCCAGCGGGCTGTTTTCGCCGTGGGGACGTAAACGGGTGTCAACACGAAACACATAGCCATCCACAGTGTAGTCATTTAAGCTTGAAATTAATTTGCGCCCAAGACGGGCGAAATATTCGTGATTTGAGATTGGTTTTCTGCCATCGGTTTCACCATCCTCAGGGTAAATAAAAATCAAATCCACATCGGATGAAACATTCAGTTCACCACCCCCTAGTTTTCCCATTGCGACAACCAACATTCGTTGTATGGTATTGCTTTGTTGGCCTTTAGGTAGCCCAAAACGTGTAGGTTGTGCCAGCCAGTTTTCATGGTATTTAAGTGTAAAGTTGATGGTAACTTCCGCTAAATGGGTCATGCTAGTCATGACTTCTGTTAAATCGGCTTGGCCACTGAGATCACGCGTAGCAAGGCGTAGAATGACTTGTTTTCGCAAGTGGCGTAATACGCGATTTAAATCGTTTTCATCCTGAATATTAATTGCAGTTGAATCCAGATAAGCCTGCATTGCTTCCCGGGTGAATGGATGCTGCAAGTTATTTAATAGGATTTCTTTTTGTGCTTGTTCGTTGTTCAATATACGTTGCACGTATTGACTAAACGGCAGTATGGCGGTGACGTATTCTTGTGTTTTTTTGCGGGTTGTATTCATCATTGCAATTTGTTTGCCTGAATATCTGTTGATTTCTTTGGAAATCAAAATAGAACCGAGTAAGAGTAGGTGTTAAAATCTGCTGCAGTTTATAATTTGTGAGAACAGGATATCTCTGAGATTATGTCGAATGATACAACTATTCGTGCTGAAGTGGCAGTAGAAAAGAAGCTGAAAAATAAATTTCGAGCGGCGGCGATTCAAATGGCCTCGGGGTCCAGTGTGTCGGCCAATCTCGAACAGGCTTTGCGTTTGATTGAAGATGCGGCTGCGCAAGGCGCCAAGCTTGTTGTATTGCCGGAATATTTTTGTATCATGGGAATGAAGGATGCAGATAAACTGACCGTGATGGAAAAAGCGGGTGATGGGCCGATACAGTTGTTCTTGAGTGAGACAGCAAAACATTTAGGTATTTGGTTAGTGGGTGGGTCGGTACCGTTACAATCACCTGATCCCGGTAAAGTTTACAATAGCTGCTTAGTTTATGCGGATGATGGTCAGCTGGTTGCACGTTATGACAAGATTCATTTGTTTGGTATGAAGCTTCGTCATGAGTGCTATGCGGAGGAAAAAACGATCAAAGCAGGTGGCGAAGTCGTGACTGTGGATTCACCGTTTGGTCGCATTGGTTTGTCAATATGTTACGATCTACGCTTCCCGGAACTCTACCGTATGATGGGGAATGTCGATATTATTCTGGCGCCTGCTGCGTTTACGGCACTAACAGGAAAAGCACATTGGGAAGTTTTGGTGCGTGCACGGGCGATTGAGAATCTGGCTTATGTCATTGCGCCAGCGCAAGGCGGTTACCATGTTAATGGACGTGAAACCAATGGTGATAGCATGATTGTTGATCCTTGGGGGACTGTGATGGAACGTATGCCCCGCGGCTCGGGTGCTGTGGTGGCAACAATTGATCCAGGCTATCAGGAAAGTTTACGTGTGAGTTTACCCGCATTGGATCACCGTAGTTTACAAAAATATTAATTGATCGTGATGTGGTCTTGATAGATTACATTGAAATATATAAATGACTTTTAGAATAAGACAAATACTATGACAACAGAAAGTATTGCCGGAGTAAATGATTATTATGCGATAGCTGACCGTTGTTTATTGTCTCCATATCATATTGATCATACCAATTTACAGCAGGTGTTTGGTCAAATTCTGACGCATGAGATTGACTATGCGGATTTATATTTCCAATATAGTCGTTCAGAGGGCTGGATGTTGGAAGAAGGAATTGTTAAATCCGGGAGCTTTAACATTGAACAAGGGGTTGGGGTTCGTGCCATTAGCGGCGACAAAACCGGGTTCGCTTATTCCGATGATATTAGTTTGTCTGCATTGGAATCTGCGGCAAAAGCCACGCGTGCGATTGCAAGCCAGGGGGGGGCTCAGACCGTTCAAATTAGTAGGAATAGTATCAGTGAGAAGCCTCAGTTGTACTTGCCTGAGGACCCTATAGCGAGTCTTCGTGATGGCGATAAAGTTGCGTTATTGGAGAAACTTGAGCGCTATGCTCGACAGCTTGATTCGCGTGTTATTCAGGTTGTTGCATCGCTGGCTGGAGAGTATGAAGTCATATTGGTGACACGCAGTGACGGCTTGTTGGCTGCTGATGTGCGTCCATTGGTGCGTTTGTCCTTACAGGTGATTGCTGAGGAAAACGGGCGACGTGAGCAAGGTGCTGCTGGTGGAGGTGGACGCTTTAGTTATGCTTATTTCAGCGATGATATCTTGCAAGACTATGCGCAAAAAGCAGTGCATCAAGCGACTGTGAATTTAGATGCGCGTCCGGCACCGGCTGGTACCATGACGGTGGTTTTAGGTAATGGTTGGCCGGGGATATTATTGCACGAAGCGATTGGGCATGGTTTGGAAGGAGATTTTAACCGGAAAGGCAGTTCTGCTTTTTCTGGTCGTGTCGGTGAGCGCGTGGCCGCGCCGGGTGTAACCGTAGTCGATGACGGGACCATTCCGCAACGACGAGGTTCATTAAATGTAGATGATGAAGGAAACCCGACTCAATGCACTACATTGATTGAAGACGGCATATTAAAAGGGTATTTGCAAGATAGCCTGAATGCACGTTTAATGAATTTGCCGTTGACAGGAAATGGCCGACGCGAATCGTTCGCGCATATTCCAATGCCACGCATGACGAATACTTATATGTTGAATGGTGATAAGGATCCAGAAGAAATCGTGGCTTCGGTAAAAAACGGGTTGTATGCTGCTAATTTCGGTGGTGGGCAAGTTGATATTACCAGCGGAAAATTTGTTTTTTCTGCTGCTGAAGCGTATATGATTGAAGACGGTAAAATTACTTATCCAGTTAAAGGCGCGACCTTAATTGGGAATGGGCCTGATGTATTGACACGTGTCTCGATGATCGGTAATGACATGTCTCTTGACCCTGGTGTTGGCACTTGCGGGAAGGATGGGCAGAGTGTTCCTGTTGGTGTCGGTCAACCAACGCTGCGGGTGGACGGGTTAACGGTAGGAGGAACAGGAGGTTGACGGCCTGGTCTAGAGAATTTAAAGTCATTGATTTGTCCATGATTAAATCGAAGATGGCTTGGGAATTTATTTATAATTTTTTTAAACTTGTTGGAATTGATATTGGGATGCAGAAAGCATGAGTGTGGAATTAACCGGTGCTGAAATTACAGTGCGCTGTTTGCAGGAAGAGGGAATTGATTGTATTTTTGGTTATCCTGGTGGAGCGGTGCTGTTTCTTTATGATGAGCTATTTAAACAGGATAAAGTTCGGCATATTTTGGTGCGACATGAACAAGCGGCTGTACATGCGGCTGATGGTTATGCGCGCTCTAGCAATAAGGTTGGCGTGGCATTGGTTACTTCTGGTCCTGGTTTGACAAATGCGGTAACTGGTATTGCCACCGCTTATATGGATTCCATTCCAATGGTCATTATTAGCGGACAAGTGCCGACTGGTGCGATTGGCCTAGATGCGTTCCAGGAAGTTGATACGGTGGGAATCACTCGCCCATGTGTTAAACATAATTTCCTGGTGAAGGATGTAGCCGATTTGGCAGAGACCATAAAAAAGGCGTTTTACATCGCGTCAACGGGTCGTCCAGGCCCGGTTTTGGTGGATATCCCGAAAGATATTACCCAACATAAAGCGTCGTTTTCTTATCCCAGTAAAGTGACAATGCGTTCTTATAACCCGGTTGTGAAAGGTCATTCTGGACAAATTAAGAGAGCAGTGGATTTGATCCTTAGTGCCAAACGGCCTGTTGTTTATGCTGGTGGCGGTATTATTTTAAGCGATGCTGCAAAGCAACTGACAGAAATGGTGCAATTGCTAGATTACCCTTGCACTAATACTTTGATGGGGCTGGGCGGATACCCTGCTACGGATAAACAGTTTGTGGGAATGTTGGGAATGCACGGCACATATGAAGCTAATATGGCGATGCAGTATTGTGATGTGCTGATTGCTGTCGGTACGCGCTTTGATGATCGAGTGATCGGGAATCCTAAACATTTTTCTAATGAAAACAGGAAAATCATACATATTGATATTGATCCCTCGTCTATTTCTAAGCGTGTCAAGGTTGATGTGCCGATTGTCGGTAATGTTCCAGATGTATTGAAGGAATTGATTAAGTTACTAAAAGCAAGTGAAGGAAAATTTGATCAGGCAGCTTTGAAAGATTGGTGGAAACAAATTGACTTGTGGCGTGACCGAGACTGTTTGAAGTATGACCGCGAAAGCAAAATCATAAAACCGCAGCAAGTGATAGAGCAGCTTTATAATATTACCAAAGGCGATGCCTTTGTGACATCAGATGTCGGGCAGCACCAAATGTGGGCAGCTCAATTTTATAAATTTGATAAGCCTCGACGTTGGATTAACTCCGGTGGACTGGGAACGATGGGGTTTGGAATGCCTGCGGCAATGGGGGTTCAATTGGCGAACCCAAAGGGTAAGGTGGCGTGTATAACCGGAGAAGCCAGTATACAAATGTGCATCCAGGAACTCTCTACCTGTAAACAATATAAATTGCCGTTGAAGATCATTACTTTAAATAATCGTTATATGGGAATGGTTAGACAATGGCAGGAATTCTTTCATGGTAATCGTTATGCTGAGTCTTATATGAATGCTTTGCCTGATTTTGTGAAGCTTGCGGAAAGTTATGGTCATGTGGGTATGCGAATTGAACAACCAGAAGATGTTGAAGCTGCGTTAAAAGAAGCATTTAAACTCAAGGATCAGTTAGTATTTATGGACTTTATTACTGACCAAACTGAAAATGTTTTCCCAATGGTGCCTGGTGGTAAAGGTCTTTCTGAAATGATTCTGGTGTAAAAGAAATGCGACATATTATTTCTCTATTAATGGAAAATGAAGCGGGTGCTTTGTCTCGGGTGGCGGGTCTATTTTCGGCGCGTGGTTACAATATTGAATCACTTTCGGTAGCACCAACGGAAGATCCAACCTTATCACGTATGACGTTGGTAACCATTGGTTCCGATGAAGTGATTGAACAAGTAACCAAACAGTTGAATAAGCTGATTGAAGTGGTCAAAGTAGTCGACTTAAACGATGGCTGTCATATTGAACGTGAATTGATGCTAGTGAAGGTACGTGCTGTGGGTCAAGATCGTGAGGAAATAAAACGCCTGGTGGAGATATTCCGTGGTTGTATTATTGATGTAACGGATAAATCCTATACTATCGAGTTAACTGGAACCAGTTCAAAGCTTGATGCGTTTCTTGAAGCCATAGAAAATAGCTGTATTTTGGAAACAGTGCGTACGGGCGCTTCAGGGATTGGGCGCGGAGAATGGATTTTAAAGGTATAATCAACGGCTCTGAATTAACGTAAGTTTGAGTTGGTTGGCGGTGAATACGGAAAATATCTTATGGACGCCTCTAAAAATTCAGATTTTTAAACAAGACAAGGCAAGAGCAAAAAATATTGGCGCAGCATATAACAGATATGTAAGGTAATATTTTTTGTGAGTAACGCAGTATTGTGATGAGATATGAATTTTTAGAGGTGTCCTTATGATTGTATTGGGGTATTGTGTCTGTGCCACTTGTGAATTAAGTATAAAAGGAAAATAATGAAAGTTTTTTACGATAAAGATGCTGATTTATCACTTATAAAAGGAAAGAAAGTAACAATTTTAGGCTATGGTTCTCAAGGCCATGCACATGCCAATAATTTGAATGAATCGGGTGTTAATGTAACCGTGGGTTTGCGTCGAGGCGGAGCGTCTTGGAGTAAAGCAGAGCAAGCTGGTTTAACGGTTATGGATGTTGCTGAATCAGTAAAAGATGCTGATGTAATTATGGTTTTGTTGCCAGATGAGCATATTGCGGCGGTTTATCAAACTGAGGTTGAGCCGAACTTGAAGCAAAATGCGACCTTAGCCTTTGCGCATGGTTTTAATGTGCATTATGGTCAAGTAACACCACGAGAAGATTTGGATGTGATCATGATTGCACCTAAAGGCCCTGGTCACTTGGTGCGCTCAACCTATAAGCAAGGTGGTGGTGTGCCTTCCTTGATTGCTGTGCATCAGGACAAATCAGGTCGTGCACGTGATTTGGCTTTGTCTTATGCTGCTGCTAATGGTGGTACACGCGGCGGTGTAATTGAGACGAATTTCCGTGAAGAAACCGAAACAGATTTGTTTGGTGAGCAGGTTGTGTTGTGTGGTGGTTTAACTGCACTAATTCAAGCCGGTTTCGAAACACTGGTTGAAGCGGGATACGCGCCTGAAATGGCTTATTTTGAGTGCCTGCATGAAGTCAAGTTGATTGTTGATTTGATTTATGAAGGCGGCATTGCGAATATGCGCTATTCTATTTCGAATAATGCCGAATATGGTGATGTTTCACGGGGACCGCGTATTATTACCGATGAGACACGGGCTGAAATGCGCAAGATTCTTCGTGAGATTCAAACTGGTGAATATGCGCGTGAGTTTATCCTAGAGAATCAATCAGGTGCGGCAATGTTGAAATCAAGCCGTCGTTTGGCTTCAGAGCATCAGATTGAACAGGTTGGATCCAAACTGCGTGATATGATGCCATGGATCAAGAAAAATCAATTGGTTGATCAAGGAAAAAATTAAGTTTTATCAATTAAATGTTGGTGCAATATGTCCTATTGGACAAGCGTTGGGCCAACATTTTCTTTATTTTCCGAGGTTATTATAATAAGTTGTAGTAGTTATTAGATCTTAAGAATTCTATTTATGTCTGAATATCCTCATCCTATCATCGCTCGTGAAGGTTGGCCTTTTATTGCAATTGCGTTTGTGATGGCAATACTGGTTAATTATTTTGCAGGTTTTGTATGGGCAATATTTTTTTGGGTAATTGCCGCTTTTGTGCTGCAATTTTTTCGTGATCCTGCACGTGAAATACCATCCGTTAAGAATGCCGTGCTATCACCGGCAGATGGTCGGATTGTTGCTGTCGAACAGATAGAAGATCCGTATTTAAAGCGGGACGCTATTAAGGTAAGCGTGTTTATGAATGTGTTCAATGTCCATTCAAACCGTAGTCCGATTGATGGAGATATTCGTGACAAATGGTATTTCCCAGGTAAGTTTATCAATGCGGATTTGCCTAAAGCATCATTAGAGAATGAGCGTAATGCGTTGTGGATCAGAGCGGATAATGGTGCTGATGTCACTTGTGTTCAAGTTGCTGGATTAATCGCCAAACGTATTCTTTGTCATGTCACTCCCGGTGAGCATCTTGCTCGTGGCCAACGCTTTGGATTCATTCGTTTTGGTTCAAGAGTCGATGTTTATTTGCCTCTAGGTACTCAAGTTAATGTCAATATCGGTGATAAAGTGTCTGCGACATCGACCGTTTTAGCTGAACTTAAAGAGCAAGAGCCGGTTAGTCCTGAATCAAATGATCAATGATCGAGCGCTTAAGCATAAATGCCTTTTTGTTGGTACTTTAGATAGCAAAAAGCCAATCGCTATGCATGAATCAATGGGGTGTGAACCACTGTTAAAATATGTCTGACTCACAAACTGATCCTGTTCTAAAAACCCGTTTAAGAAGACGTGGCATTTATTTGTTGCCTAATCTGTTTACAACGGCAGCCTTGTTCTCTGGATTTTATGCCATTGTTCAAGCAATGAACGGTAATTTTGAGCATGCAGCAATTGCGATTTTTATTGCTTTAGTGCTTGATGGATTGGATGGGCGTGTGGCACGGCTGACCCAGACTCAAAGTGAGTTTGGTGCTGAATATGACAGTATGTCTGATATGGTTTCTTTCGGTGTAGCACCTGCATTGATCGTGTATGAATGGGCATTGAAAGATATGAACCAGTGGGGTTGGATCGCCGCGTTTATCTATTGTGCTTGTGCGGCATTACGGTTGGCGCGTTTTAATACTAATGTAGAGGTTATAGATAAACGGTATTTTCAGGGCCTACCCAGCCCTGCGGCGGCTGCGTTGATTGCTGGACTGGTCTGGGTAACAATAGATTTCCAGATTGATGGCACAGATATTAAGTGGCTGGTTTTGATCGTGACGTTATTTGCTGGACTCACTATGGTGAGTAATATCCCATATTATAGTGGCAAAGAAATTAATTTGCGTCGTAGAGTACCGTTTGTGACAGTCTTGCTGTTAGTTTTATTCTTTTTTGTTTTAATACCCATTCATCCACCATTAATTTTATTTTGCCTATTTGCTTTATATGCTTTCTCGGGTTATTTCATCAAGTTATGGCGGTTTGGTAAGGGTAAGAAAAATATAGTTACGCCACCGAGTTCATAGTTTTTTTAATTAATGACTAGGCGGTTAATAGAAGTTCTCATTCATTGTAGAGAAGGTTTTCCTGGGAGATAATCTATTTTTCTGCAGAAAAATGATTTAATCCTATTGCACAAAAACGAAAAACTATTTATATTTCACTCTTATGTTAGTTACAAATCCAATCATTTTTTCATTCTATTCGTCGACTCCATTTAATCTGATGGCGTTTCTGCTGCGCCTTGCGCGCTGATAAATTCCCCTCTTTTCTTTTCTTCGCACTAAAATTCTAATTCTGAATTTTAATATCCATATAAATTTCTTCCTGAAGTGGAGAACAAAATGCAAGATCACTTGATTATTTTTGATACCACCCTGCGTGATGGTGAACAAAGTCCGGGCGCATCCATGACAAAAGAGGAGAAAATCCGTATTGCATGGCAATTGGAGCGCATGGGGGTGGATGTAATAGAGGCAGGCTTTCCGGCGGCATCTAATGGGGACTTTGAAGCAGTTAAAGCGGTGGCTGATATCGTCAAGGGAAGTACTGTGTGTGGCCTCGCTCGTGCAATAGAATCTGATATTCATCGGACTGGAGAAGCACTGCGAGGTGCGGAATCGGCACGTATTCATACATTTATTGCGACATCGCCAATTCACATGAAAAAGAAATTGCGTATGTCGCCAGAACAGGTTATTACGCAAGCGGTAAAAGCGATAAAGTGGGCCTCGCAATATACGGATAATATTGAATTTTCTCCTGAAGATGCCGGTCGCTCTGAAATTGATTTCTTATGTAAAATTCTAGAGGCAGTTGTTGAAGCCGGAGCTAAGACGCTAAATATTCCAGATACTGTTGGTTATACGATGCCTGAGCAATTTGGTAAGCTGATTGCTACGTTACGTGAGCGGATACCAAACTCCGATAAAGCAGTTTTTTCTGTCCACTGTCATAATGATTTGGGCTTGGCAGTCGCGAATTCTTTGAGTGCCGTCATGAATGGTGCGCGTCAAGTGGAATGTACCATTAATGGTCTGGGAGAGCGAGCCGGTAATGCATCGTTGGAAGAAATTGTTATGGCGGTTCGCACACGTCAGGATTTTTTCCCTTGTGATACAAGAATTGATGCCACGCATATCGTGCCGGCGAGTAAATTAGTTTCCGGAATCACGGGGTTCCCTGTGCAACCGAATAAAGCGGTTGTGGGCGCTAATGCTTTTGCGCATGAATCCGGTATTCATCAAGATGGCGTGTTGAAGCACCGTGAGACTTATGAAATTATGCGTGCCGAGGATGTGGGTTGGGGAGCAAACAAATTACTGTTAGGTAAGCATTCCGGGCGTAATGCGTTTAGGAGTCGTTTGCTGGAATTGGGCATTGAATTTGAATCAGAAGAGATGTTGAACAATACTTTTATGCGTTTTAAGGAGCTGGCGGATAAAAAACATGAGATTTTTGATGAAGATTTACATGCGTTGGTTTCAGATGAAGCTTTGGTATTGCAGGAACGTTACCGTTTGTTGTCACTTACCATACATTGCGAGACCGGAGAGATACCGTATGCACGCTTAATCATCTCGGATGATGGTAAGGAGTTGCAGGCGGAATCCGATGGCAGTGGGCCGGTGGATGCGACTTTTCGTGCGATTGAAAAGTTATTAAGTAGTGGTGCTGAGTTGCAACTGTTTTCGGTTAATAACATTACCAGCGGTACCGATTCGCAAGGTGAAGTAACTGTTCGTTTGCAGAATCGCGAACGTATTGTTAATGGGCATGGTGCAGATACTGACATCGTTGTGGCTTCAGCGAAAGCTTATTTGAGTGCATTGAATAAACTCAATTCCAAATTGGAGCGTGCACATCCGCAAGTATAATTCTGAACTCCTCAGTTGGTCGCTTTATTATCTTTGAAAAATTGCATGGCTATTGACGTTAATTGCTTTGAATTTGCTCATCTAATGGGTGATGCCGCTACGTGCCAGATTACACGGTTTTCTGGCAGCTTGACCGTGTTATTTCTCGTTGCAGGGAGCGGCCATACGCCTTTTCGCGCCTTGCCAAACGGCCAGAAAACTACACACTCTGGTTCGTTCAACTAAGGAGTTTAGGGAAATTATATTTTGATGATTCGACGGCAATTAAAATTTGTACTCCTACTGGTTATGCTTCTATTGTGTGTCGAGGTAAAAGCATTCCAGTTTCAAGATTCAACTGGAAAAATTCATACCTTGTCCGAGTACAAAGGACAGTGGGTTATCGTGAATTTCTGGGCGACCTGGTGTGCGCCTTGTTTGAAGGAGATTCCGGACTTAATTGCACTCCACGAGAGCCGTCAGGATGTGATGGTTATCGGTATAGCGATGGAGTTTACTGATTCTAAAGTAGTGATGGAGTTTGTTGAGGCAATGTCGATTACCTATCCGACGGTATTAGGGAATAGACAGATTGCTTCACAGTTGGATGAAATATCCATGTTGCCTAGTACCTATTTTTTTGACCCGGAGGGAAACCCTGCCGCTCGACAGTTGGGACTAGTGACACGTGAAGAGATTGAATCGTTTATTGCGTCAAGGTCTCAAGTTAAGAGGCTTGATTAGCCTTAACTAAAAATACTTAGTTGGATTGTAATGTTGTTTCATGGACTGGGCTTATTATTGCAGTAGACTTAGGAATCTAGGTTTAAGTATTATTTTCCGGATAATACCAAGTACTACGCCATTTATTTAATACCAATTGCGGGTATCGTGCTTGTCCAAGGCTACCATTATATCGTCCAAGCGCACGAAAATAATTGCCCTTTTCTTTGTTAAGATAGTGTCGTAGGATCATGCAACCGTAACGTAAATTTACGCGCAAGTGAAATAGGTTATGGTCATTTTGGCCAATGGTATCGACCCAGAAGGGCATGACTTGCATATAACCGCGTGCACCGGCACTGGATACTGCATATTTATTGAAGTTACTTTCTACTTGAATGATACTTAGAACCAATTGTGGGTCTAAACCGGCGCGGGTGGCTTCATAATAAACCGTACGTAAAAATTTTTCTCTTTCTTCTTGTTTAGGAACAAACTTTTCCAGTCGTCGACTCATAGTTGAAAGCCAAAGATTATTGGTCGCTACCTTGGTAAACTCATGATCAGAGATTGCCGCATCACTGATGTTATGGTGAATAACGGTTTGTGTACTGGCAGCTAGTAATTCGTAACGCGGATTATTTGCTTGCGCGATTGATGAGCATGCCAGAAATAGTATTAGGCCGATTAGCTTGTACATATCTTATTGGTTACAAATGAAATGATTTCGTCTACAGGTATCGCCTGTGATGTTTCATCCGTACGAGCTCGGTATTCAACATTTGATTCTTTCAGTCCGCGTTCGCCGACTACAATTCGATGGGGTATGCCGATGAGTTCCATATCGGCAAACATAACGCCTGGACGCTCATTACGGTCGTCCAGAAGGACTTCAATGCCAGCTTCTGAGAATTGCTGGTATAGTTTCTCCGCAATAGTTTTTACCAGTTCACTTTTATGCATACCGATGGGTACGATGACTAATTGAAACGGTGCGATGGCTAATGGAAAAATAATACCATGCTGATCATGATTCTGCTCGATGGCGGCCGCGACGATGCGAGAAATGCCGATACCGTAGCAACCCATTTCCATGTTTTGTGTTTTGCCGGATTCGTCCAGATAGGTTGCTTTCATGGTTTCAGAGTATTTGGTACGTAACTGAAAAATATGCCCAACTTCAATGCCCCGACAGATTTCAAGCTCACCTTGACCGTCAGGTGATAAGTCGCCAGCAATAACATTGCGCATATCAAAGACATGATCGGGAAGCTTAAAATCACGCCCAAAATTAACATTCGTGAGATGAAAACCTTCTTCATTTGCGCCACAAGTAAAATCACTCATTCCCATAACCGCTTGATCGACAACAACACAGGTATTCAAACCAACAGGGCCAATATAGCCAGGTAAGGTTCCAGTTTCTTGTAGGATAATTGCTTCATTCGCTAATTGAAATTCAGATAAGAAAGGTATTTTCCTGACTTTTAATTCATTAAGCTGATGATCGCCACGTATTAATAGTAAATAAAACTGGTCATTAGCGGTGACGGCTAGTGTTTTGATTGTTTGTTGGAGCGGAATATTAAGAAATTCCGCGACATCAGCACAAGTTTTTTTGTCCGGCGTGGCAATTTTTTGCATTTCTGTCGTTGGCTCATCAGGCCCTTTTTGTGGTACTTGTGCGGTGGCGAGTTCTATATTGGCAGCGTAATCGGAGTTTGGACAAAATACAATGGCATCTTCACCGGAGTCCGCAAGAACATGAAATTCATGTGAGCCACTGCCGCCGATTGCACCTGGGTCAGCCGAGACGGCACGAAATTCTAAGCCAATTCGGGTAAAAATCTGGTGATAGGTTTTGTGCATCAACTGGTATGTTTCTTGCAAGCTCGATTCGTTGGTATGAAATGAATAGGCGTCCTTCATCATAAATTCGCGTGCACGCATGACACCAAAACGGGGTCTTATTTCATCGCGGAATTTAGTTTGAATTTGATAAAAATTGAGTGGTAATTGACGGTAACTGTTAATTTCGCGTCGTGCGATATCAGTGATGATTTCTTCATGGGTTGGCCCAAAACAAAAATCATTTTCATGTCGATCTTTTATTTTTAACATTTGTGGACCAAAGACATCCCATCGCCCCGTTTCCTGCCAAAGCTCGGCGGGATGAATTGCTGGCATCAGTAATTCGATTGCACCGCTATTGTTCATTTCTTCACGTACGATGTTTTCTATTTTTCGTAACACGCGCAATCCCAAAGGCATCCAGGTATACAAACCGCTGCCAAGACGCTTAATTAAGCCAGCACGAATCATTAGTTGATGGCTGATTAGTTCTGCTTCGGCAGGCGCTTCTTTTTGTGTCGAAATAAAAAATTGCGAGACGTGCATGTTTGAATCCATTATGATAAAAGTTGAAGTTGTCGCAATTCTACCTTGAAATACTAGGCTGAGTATGGTTAAGTCGGGTTTTCATACGCGCTCAAGTTGGCTAGAATAACTGAAAATTAAGTGACAAAATGATCTTTTGTTTTATGATCACTTTCAATATAAAGTAAAGTATGAAAAAATCCACACTATTTGATGGGTCATATGGGTAATTCACATGATTGACCGAAATGGATATCGTCCCAACGTTGGCATTATCTTGTTGAACGCAAAGAATGAGGTTTTTTGGGGGAAACGGATAAGACAAAATTCTTGGCAATTTCCCCAAGGCGGCATAAAAGCGGGCGAAAGCCCTGAGCAAGCGATGTATCGGGAATTGACTGAAGAGGTTGGTTTGCGTCCGAATCATGTTGAAATTGTTGGACGTACCCGAGATTGGTTAAGATATGAAGTGCCAGATCGTTGGATAAGACGAGAGTGGCGTGGTAATTACAAAGGACAAAAACAAATCTGGTATTTGTTGCGTTTAGTAGGGCGGGATAGTGATGTGTCACTTCGGACCAGTGAACATCCGGAATTTGATGCTTGGCGTTGGAATCAATACTGGATTGAATTGGATTCTGTGGTTGAGTTTAAACGTAAAGTTTATAAGCAGGCACTCACGGAGTTGTCCCGTCTAATTAAAACGAAGCCAAGGCAACAGCAGGCTATGAGAGAAGAAGAAAAGCCCCGGAAGTTTGGCGTTAAATAGAATAGTTGATTTATTTTGTCGCTGAGTGTTGCAAGGTTACTTAAACGGACTCAGTAGAACGATGAGGACATCGATGATGTTCCTTTGATTTATTAGATTCCCATTTTATGGGTGTTTCATCAGGCGTAATCGGCTGCGCCATCACAGCCGTTTTTTAGGGAGAATACCAATGATGATACGTACACTGGTTGCGTCATTGCTATCGATTGGCGTGCTTGTCACTTCGATCAATGTATCAGCCAATGAGCCTATCCAGCCAATTAAAGCTGTAAAGCCAAAAAATCCTGATATGGTTGAGTTAGGTAAAATGCTGTTTTTTGACCCACGTCTGTCAAAATCAGGTTTTATCTCATGTAATTCCTGTCATAACCTTAGTATGGGTGGTACAGACAATATCCCAACTTCTATTGGCCATGCATGGCAACAAGGCCCAATTAATGCGCCAACTGTATTGAATGCAGGCATGAATTTGGCGCAATTTTGGGATGGTCGAGCCAAAGATTTAAAAGAACAAGCGGGTGGCCCTATTGCTAACCCTGGAGAAATGGCTTCAACCCATAAAGTAGCTGTCGATGTTTTGAATTCTATGCCTCAATATCGCGCTCATTTTGAGAAAGCATTTGGATCAGAAGGGGTTAATATTGATCGTGTGACGACTGCAATTGCTGCTTTTGAAGAAACATTAGTAACACCTGGTTCTCGTTTTGATAAATGGCTTGAAGGTGATAAAAAAGCATTGAATAAGCAAGAGTTGGATGGCTATAATTTATTCAAGAGTTCAGGTTGCGCCGGGTGTCATAATGGACCGGCTGTTGGTGGTGCGCTTTATCAGAAATTTGGTGTTCATCATCCGTATGAGACCGAAAGTACAGCAGAAGGCCGCAAGGGGGTCACTGGTAAAGATACTGATCTTCATGTATTTAAAGTGCCAACTTTGCGTAACATTGAGTTGACCTATCCGTATTTCCATGATGGTGCGGTTGATACCTTGGAAGAGGCTGTTAAAGTAATGGGTAAGGTGCAGTTAGATCGTGATTTCAATAAAAATGAAATTGATAGTCTTGTCGCATTCTTGAAAACACTGACTGGTGATCAACCGGACATTAAAATGCCGATCATGCCGCCATCCAATAATGATACGCCAAGACCTCAACCATTCTAAATTTGATTTTGGTTAGTGGTTGATAATGAACATGTGTTTTTTATAAGAAAATACATTCTTTTCACCCAAGCCATTCAAATGGCTTGGGTGAATTTGTTTTAAGATGAACGCTTGCTTTTAATGATTGTCAGAGCATGATTACCATTAAGGTAATTGAAAGACCTTTTATTAGCTGAATTTTAATTTATTACCAGCAAAAGTAGATTTGCATTGGAAAATAAAGTACAGTCACCATTCCTATAACCAATAATTAGAATAGGGAGATACCATGGGCACCAAGGGGCAGTTACTGCAAGATCCATTCCTAAATATACTGCGTAAGGAACATATACCGGTCTCTATCTATTTAGTTAATGGTATTAAGTTGCAAGGACAAATAGATTCTTTTGATCAATATGTTGTACTACTGAAGAATTCTGTTACACAAATGGTCTATAAACATGCAATTTCAACGGTTGTGCCAGCAAGAGCAGTGAGTATTCCTATTGAAACGACAGAGGTGCGTGAAACTTAATGCCGGATTATTATTCGCACGTAACTAAGAAGTCAAGCTCAGCTGTTTTGGTGAGTATTGATTTTGGTAGTGGCATGCATGCCGAACGTTTGCAAGAATTGGTGCAATTAGCGGTAAGCGACCAGCTTAAAGTCGGAGCAATTGTAGAAGGGAAACGTTCTCGCCCGGATCCAAGGATGTTTGTTGGTAGTGGTAAGGTTGCAGAAATAGAACAAGTACTGATACAGAATGATGCATCGTTAGTGATTTTTAATCATGAGCTTTCGCCCGCCCAACAGCGTAATTTGTCATTGCATTTGAATTGTAATGTTATCGATAGAACCAATTTAATCCTTGATATTTTTGCGCAACGCGCCAAAAGTCATGAAGGTAAGCTGCAAGTGGAATTGGCTCAGCTTGAGCATTTGGCAACGCGTTTAATTCGAGGTTGGACTCATTTGGAGCGTCAGAAGGGTGGTATTGGTTTACGTGGTCCAGGTGAAACGCAATTGGAAACTGACCGACGTTTAATCCGTAAACGGGTTAAGCTACTAAAAGAGAAATTAGCAAGTGTACAACGTCAGCGGAAAGTTCAAAGGCGTTCAAGACAGCGGTCGCACGTATTATCAGTATCAATCGTAGGCTATACCAATGCGGGTAAATCAACATTGTTTAATCGATTGACTCGTGCAGATACTTACGCGGCCGATCAATTGTTTGCGACACTAGATACAACCACAAGGAAATTGTTTATCCAAGAGTGTGGTTCTGTCGTGATTTCTGATACAGTCGGGTTCATTCGTGAATTACCGCACACTCTGGTAGCGGCATTTCGGGCAACACTTGAAGAAACTGTGCAGGCCGATATACTACTGCATGTCGTCGATGCTTGTAGTCCGAATCGTGATGAGCAAGTTGAAGAAGTTAATAAATTATTAAAAGAAATTGGAGCAGATGCTATTCCTCAGATTTTGGTGTTAAATAAAATAGATCTTAGTGAGTTATCAACTCGTGGTGTGGGTTGTGTACGTGATGAGTATGATAGAATATCGCGCATTCGTTTAAGTGCGAAGACAGGAGAGGGTTTGGAATTGGTGAGGCAGGCATTGGCTGAGTCCATGACAAAAAACCCCGAAATAATGCACAATGAATCTGCAAATATTGACAAAATTACGGATGACTGTGCGACGAGTACAATTACATTTTTGAACGAACAAAACGGGAATTATTATGGGATTAAATGATCCTCAGTGGGGAAAGAACAAAGGCGATTCCGGGCCACCAGACTTGGATGATGTGCTGCGTAATGTGAATAAAAAAATAAATAATATTTTTGGCTCAAAAGACGGTGGAGATGGTGGTAAGGGCGGTTCGCGCGGCGGTAAAGACGCCAAGCAACCAGGTAGTGGAAGTATTATAGTGATTCTGGCTTTGTTATTAGTGGTGTGGGGAGCCAGCGGTTTCTACATCGTTGATGAGGGTCATCGAGGTGTAGTACTGCGTTTTGGTGAATATTCAGATACGACGCCGGCAGGTTTACGTTGGCATATGCCTTATCCAGTTGAACAAGTGGAAATCGTTAATATCAGTCAAGTTCGTACGGTTGAGATTGGTTATCGTAATAACGTGCGTAGCAAGGTGCTTAGAGAATCGTTGATCCTAACAGACGATGAAAATATCGTTGATATTCAATTTGCGGTGCAATATATCTTGAATAATCCTGAGGACTTTCTATTTAATAATCGGGATCCTGACGATGCAGTGCTTCAGGCAGCAGAATCTTCAATTCGTGAAATGATTGGTAAAAGTAAAATGGATTCTGTCTTGTATGAAGGCCGTGAACAAATTGCAGCAGATGCAACAATATTGATGCAGAAAATCCTAGATCGATATGAAATTGGTATTTCTATCAGCAGAGTAACTATGCAGAATGCACAGCCGCCAGAGCAGGTACAGGCTGCATTCGATGATGCTGTGAAGGCTGGTCAAGATAAAGAACGACAGAGAAACGAAGGTGAAGCGTACGCGAATGATGTGATTCCAAGAGCAGTTGGTAATGCGGCGCGATTGATCGAGCAATCAGAGGGTTATAAAGAACGTGTGATAGCCCGAGCGGAAGGTGATGCCAGTCGTTTTGAACAGCTTTTGTCGGAATATAGTAAAGCGCCTCAAGTGACACGTGAGCGTTTATATCTGGACATGATGCAAGATGTATTGTCCAGCACCAGCAAGATTGTAATTGATCAGACAAATGGCAATAATTTGTTGTATTTACCATTGGATCAGTTAATCCATAGGAGTGGTGGGTCAGCACATATGCAGCCAGCACCTGTGATGCAGCAACCAGTTTACCAGGAAGCTGCGCCAGACAGCAGCATACGTACACGTGAAGCCTTTCGTGGCCGTGAGCGGGAGATAAGATAAATGAAAAATTTTACATCAGTATTAGCAGGTATTATTGTTGCTGTTTTCTTTTTGGGTAGTTCAGCGATTTATATTGTGGATGAGCGCCAACAAGCCCTCTTGTTTCAATTGGGTGAGGTAATTGACGTAAAAACCGAGCCAGGTTTATACTTCAAAATTCCAATTGCTCAAAATGTTCGTTACTTTGAAAAACGAATTTTGACGATGGATGCGGAAGAACCGGAACGCTTCATTACTTCAGAGAAAAAGAACGTTTTAGTTGATCTGTTTGTGAAATGGCGAATCATTGATGTGACGCAATACTATGTTGCTGTGCGTGGTGATGAAGCATTAGCGCAAACACGTTTGGCCCAAACCATTAATGCAAGTCTGCGTAACGAGTTTGGTAATCGTACGGTGCATGATGTGGTTTCTGGTGAAAGGGACCAAATTATGGAAATCATGCGCCAGCGGGCAGATGCCGACGCACGTGGAATTGGTGCGGAAGTGATTGACGTTCGTTTAAAACGTGTGGATTTGCCGCAAGAAGTTAGTGAATCGGTTTATCGACGAATGGAAGCTGAGCGTAAACGTGTGGCGAATGAATTGCGATCAACGGGTGCTGCTGAATCTGAAAAGATACGTGCGGATGCCGATCGTCAACGTGAAGTGATTATGGCTGAAGCTTATCGTGATGCTCAAAAAACAATGGGTGAAGGTGATAGTGAAGCCGCTGGAATTTATGCCTCTGCTTTCCAACAGGATGCTGAATTTTATTCATTCTGGCGTAGCATGGACACTTACAAAGAAACCTTTAAAGATAAAGGAGATATGATGGTTTTAGAACCGTCCTCTGATTTCTTTAAATATATGAAAGATCCAGCAGATAGATAATGTAGTTGTTGCATAAATACATTGTCCGTGTGAGACGTCTTAATTTCTTGCATTGACATATAGAGGTTCTGGCTATTGCAGTTTACTTGCTATATACAGAGCCTCTTTGTTTTGTTCTAATAGTAAAAAAATTCTTTTTCTCTAGGAAAGTGCTGATTAATTCTGAGTCAAATGGATGATGGGATAAAATCTTTCAAATTGAAGTGCAAACTGCTGGTAGTAGTTGGTTGTTGCCAGGATTTGCGGCAACAAGATGGACAATTTTAGCCATCAGACATTGGTTTTAGAATTGATCAACACTTCCTAAGAAAAACGAGGAGAAATTACTAAATGTGGGAAGTATTTTTTATGGCGATTGCATTGATGCTGATTATGGAAGGGTTTTTACCTTTCTTGTCGCCTAGAGCATGGCGCGAAACATTCAAAAGAATGATTGAATGTAACGATGGCCAGATTCGTTTCATTGGCTTGAGCTCAATGATTATTGGTTTAATTCTGTTGCTTATCATGAGTTAGATAAGTATTTCATTTCCCTTCTATCAGTATTTGAAAATATAACCATGCGTAACTGGTTACTTCCTGAATATATCGAAGATATATTACCTGCCGAAGCATTGCATATTGAAACGATGCGACGGCGAATTATCGATTTATTGTTTGTCCATGGTTATCAGCAGGTGACACCACCGATGTTGGAATATGTTGAGTCTTTATTGACCGGCAGTGGTAGTGACATGGATCTGCAAATGATTAAAGTCATTGATCAGATTAGTGGGCGGATGATGGGTTTGCGTGCTGACATGACACCGCAAGTCGCGCGTATTGATGCACATCTGTTAAATTGTGAAGGAATTACCCGCTTGTGTTATGCGCATAGTGTATTGCATAGCGTTCCTTCAAGCATTACGCAAACACGTGAACCGTTTCAAATTGGTGCTGAATTATATGGTCATATTGGCCTGGAAAGTGATTTAGAAATTCAGAAGCTGATGCTGCAATGTCTGTCAATCGCTGGTGTTGATGGTGTGCATCTTGATCTGGGTCATGTCGCTGTCTTTAACGCGATCGTAAAAGAAGCGTCTCTAGTGCCTGACGTTGAGACGCGGTTGTTTAATGCGTTGCAAGCAAAAGATGTGTCGACTCTACAAGAGCTTTGTAAAGGCCTGAACAAAGAAACGCGAGAAGCGTTGCTGTTATTGCCGGAGCTTTATGGTGATAAAAAAGTATTGGTTGAGGCACGTGATCGATTGCCCGATTCCCCTAAAATTAAAGTGGCATTGGACGAGCTTGACACAATCGGAGAAGAACTAAGCGAAACGGTGAATACAATTGCTTTTGATTTAGCCGACTTGCGTGGTTATCATTATCACACTGGTATAGTGTTTGCCGCCTATTCTCGTGGTTGTTCTAACGCGATTGCATTCGGAGGGCGCTATGATGAGATTGGTAAAGCTTTTGGTCGCGCACGTCCGGCAACTGGTTTTAGTATGGATTTACGCGAGTTATCTAGGTTAGTTAAAACTGCCAGCTATCCGAAAGGAATTACTGCACCTTATCAAGTCAATAATGAGGCATTGAACAAAAAGATTGCCGCGCTTCGAGAACATGGGGAAATCGTTATTGTTGAGTTTCCTGGGCATGAAACGGTCACGTTGAGTTGTGATAGGAGACTGGTACAGTATGAAGAAAAATGGGTTGTTGAGGAAATTTAACGGGTTGATGGAATCAGAGTATTTTAGAGATCAAAAATATGACTAAAAATGTTGTGGTCATTGGTACACAATGGGGCGATGAGGGGAAAGGAAAAATAGTTGACTGGTTAACCGATCACGCACAGGGTGTTGTTCGTTTCCAAGGCGGGCATAATGCGGGGCATACGTTGGTCATCGGTGACCAAAAAACCATTTTGCATCTGATTCCTTCTGGTATTTTGCGTGACAGTGTGACGTGCTACATTGGTAACGGTGTGGTGATATCACCTGAAGCGTTGCTGAAAGAAATTGACATGTTGGCACAGAATGGTGTCGAAGTGAGTAGCCGGTTACGGATTAGTGAAGCTTGTCCGCTCATTTTGCCCTGTCATATTGCATTAGATCAGGCACGTGAAATGGCCAAGGGTGTCAGTAAAATTGGCACCACGGGGCGTGGGATTGGCCCAGCTTATGAAGATAAAGTCGCGCGTCGTGCTATTCGTTTGCAAGATTTATTTTATCGGGACCGTTTTGCGGCTAAATTGGGTGAAATGCTTGATTACCATAATTTTGTTTTAAAAAATTACTTTAATGCACCCATTGTTGATTTCCAAAAAACATTAGATGAAACATTATCGCAAGCTGAACGCATTAAACCCATGGTGGCCGATGTGCCACATTTATTATTTAATGCGAATAAAGACGGGAGCAACTTATTGTTTGAAGGCGCCCAAGGTGCCTTGTTAGATATTGATCATGGCACTTATCCGTTTGTAACTTCCAGTAATTGTATCGCCGGTGCAGCCGCGCCGGGATGTGGCATCGGGCCGCAAATGTTGCATTATGTTTTGGGTATCACAAAAGCGTATACGACACGCGTTGGGTCGGGTCCGTTTCCAACAGAACTAGATGATGCGGTCGGTAACCATTTGGCAACCCAGGGCCATGAATTTGGTTCTACAACGGGCCGTCCCAGACGCTGTGGTTGGTTTGATGCCATTGCCATGAAGCGTTCCATACAAATTAATGGCGTCACTGGATTATGTATTACCAAGTTGGATGTGCTTGATGGAATTGAAAATCTAAATGTTGGTGTTGGTTATAATCTTGGGGAAGGTGGGAGTAGTACGATTCTACCCGTTGGTGCAGATGCCTTGGGACAATGCGAGCCGGTTTATGAAGAAATGCCTGGTTGGTCAGAAAGTACCGCCGGAATTAAATCATTTGAGCAATTACCTACAGCGGCTCAAAATTATCTAAAGCGCTTAGAAGAAATCTGTGAGGTTCCGATTGATATGATTTCAACTGGACCAGATCGGGAAGATACCATTGTTCTAAGACACCCGTTTACGCATTAATTTTTGACGGGTTGTGAGCACTCCTCGGGTTCTGGTTGTTAAGTGGAATGATTATTTAGAAACTTTGCGTGCCATTCGTGAAACGGTTTTTATCCAAGAGCAAAATGTTCCGGTAGAACTAGAATGGGATGAATATGATGAAACCAGTTGGCATGCGTTAGTATACAATGCTGTGGATGAGCCCGTAGGTACAGCACGCTTATTACTTGATGGCCATATAGGGCGTATGGCGGTGCTGAAAGAATGGCGTAGAAAAGGGTTTGGTAGCGTGCTATTGAGTAGGCTGCTCGAAGAAGCTCGGAAACATGGGTTAAGTTCCGTAAAACTTAACGCACAGGTATCAGCAGCACAGTTTTACCAGAAATTTGGTTTTGTGAAAATAGGTGAAACGTTTATTGAGGCAGGAATTCCACATATCGCAATGGTTATGAAATTGTAATTTGCTTTTTTTAGCTATCTTTTTCCTTTTTCATGCTGCCATTCTTGTGCGAGCAGGCCTGAAGTATCCTCCCAGCTTTGGGTGGCTTGCTTCATCGCAGTATTAGCTTCTTCTGATGCTTTTCTTGCGTCAGCTACGCTTTGTTCAGCTTTGATTAATTTTTGTTTAATTGATTCAGCTGATTTCTCCAATGCGGCTAGTTTTTTTGCTGCAATCTCAGCCTTTAACTGAGCTTGCATCATTTTGTCATAAGCAAAACTGGCTCGTTGTTGCAGATACTGAATTTTTTCTTCCGTCTCTGCTATGACAATTGGAGAAAGCAAACTTCCAAATACAAATAACATAAGAAGCGTTGCAGCGAGAAGTTTTTTTTGGTTATTCAATACCTTGATTGTGAAGATAGTCTTCATAATAACCTTTGAAGTCGTTAATGCCATCCGGTGTCATTTCAATGATTCGTGTTGCCAAAGACGAGACGAATTCTCTGTCATGAGAAATAAATATTAATGTGCCAGAATATTTTTCTAGCGCGCTGTTCAGTGACTCAATTGATTCCATATCCAGGTGGTTAGTGGGCTCGTCCATCAGCAAAACATTGGGTTTTGTTAGCAGCAGTTTGCCAAATAACATGCGGCCTTGTTCGCCACCGGATATCACTTTAACAGATTTTTTGACCTCATCGCCAGAAAATAGCAGCCGCCCGAGTGTGCTACGTATGGTTTGATCATCGTCACCAGCCTGGCGCCACTGAGACATCCATTCTGTTAATGATATTTCATCGCTAAAGTCGGCAGCATGATCTTGTGGGTAATGGTCTGGTTGTGCTTTTTCCGCCCATTTTATTTCGCCGCTGTCGGGTATTAAGTTTCCGGCAATACAACGTAGCAGTGTTGTTTTACCAATGCCATTTGGGCCAATAATGGCAACTTTTTCACCGGCTTCTATGTCCAGACTGAAGTTCTCAAATAATGGTTTGTCTAATCCATCAAAAGTTTTGCTAACACGTTTAATTGATACGGCTAGGCGGTGTAGTTTCTTTTTGTCATCAAACTCAAAACGAATAAAAGGATACTGTCGACTGGAAGGTTTTACATCTTCCAGTTTGATTTTTTCAATCTGACGGGCACGGCTAGTCGCTTGTCTGGCTTTTGATGCGTTGGCGGAGAAGCGGCTAACAAAAGATTGCAAATCAGCAATTTGTGCTTTCTTTTTGGCATTATTTGCTAGCATGCGTTCACGTACTTGGGTGGATGCGGTCATATACTCATCATAATTTCCTGGATAAATGCGCAACTCACCATAATCCAGATCAGCCATATGAGTGCAGACACTATTCAAGAAATGTCGATCATGAGAAATGATGATGATTGTATTTTTGCTGGCATTAATGATCCCTTCAAGCCACCTAATGGTATTAATGTCAAGGTTATTAGTTGGCTCGTCTAGTAACAAAATGTCTGGGTTGGAGAAAAGTGCTTGGGCAAGCAGGACCCTTAACTTGAAACCAGGTGCAATAGCATTCATTAGGCCGTTATGTTGATCGATTTGAATACCGACGCCGAGTAATAGTTGACTGGCACGTGCCTCAGCAGAGTAACCATCCAGTTCTGCAAATTCCGTTTCCAGTTCTGCCGCGTGTAGGTAATCTTCTTCAGTTGCTTCCGGGTTGGCATAAATGGCATCACGTTCTTCCTTGATGCGCCATAACTCATCATGACCCATCATCACGGTATCAATGACCAGATAATCCTCAAATGCAAATTGATCCTGGCGTAACTTGCCGACGCGTTCTCCACTGTCAACACTGATATTGCCGGATGTGGGCTCAATGTCGTTCCCAAGAATTTTCATGAAGGTAGACTTGCCACATCCATTTGCGCCAATTAAGCCATAACGATTACCGTCGCCAAATTTTACTGAAACATTCTCGAACAAGGGCTTAGCCCCAAATTGCATGGTGATATTGGCAGTTGTAATCAAAGCTTTACCTAGTTGTGGGTGAGTAAAAAGGGGGGGTATTTTAAAGGTTTTTTACTTTAGATGCGAGTCGCAAAGTTGTGATGGAATCGGTTTCTAAGAAAAATTGTGTAAAATAACTCAATTAGCAAAATTGTAATGAACAAAGGGACAGAGGATGCGTTTAGATTATTCGATCATTAGTTTTTTGAGATTGCTTGTAATTTGTTTTTTTGGCGCTTGGCTCGCTGTGTTTGCTGGGCAAAGCGTAGCACAAAAACAGAATAGTTGTAGTGGTTGTTTGTGTCCAGATGATCCGTGTAACTTGTGTCCGTTACCGCCAATGACAGATGTGCCACCGAGCCCTAATGAATCAGAGATGTGTGCAAGAATCCGTGAGAGAGTACCGCCAACTTCAGCTCAGCCTGGTTCAAATGAATATTTCCCTAGTTTAGATCGGTCAACAGCGGTTTGTATCAGTGAAGGTGGGGATGTCATCAGAAATAGGCGACGGAGTGATGAGTTTCCGGCTCGTGTTTATTGTAAGCCACCTGCTGCAATGGTTAATCGATCAGGTAGTTCTAAATAGCGGATCAGTGAATAGAGAGAGGGTATGAATATATCCCTTATTTGCAATTGTGACAGAAAAAACTAATTATTCTTTGTGGCAACCAATTTAATTTGCCTGGAAAGGGGGGCAGCATGAACCCGGCATGGCCGCCTTCCTGAGGAAATTCTAATGTTACGGTCGACGAGACGTCTTGTGGTTCTGGTAGCGCAGATTCTGGCATGAATGGATCATTACGTGCGTTAATAACGAGTGTGGGCACATTGATATGTGCGAGCCATGGTTTGCTGCTTGATTTTTTCCAGTAGTCATTGGTGTTACGGAACCCATGTAATGGTGCAGTGACTAAATTATCAAATTGATAAATTGAAGTGCAGGTGGCAAGTGCTTGGGCATCAAATAGACCCGGGAATTGGCCTAATTTCTCTTGTGCTTTTACTTTCAATGAAGCTAAGAAATGGCGTGTATAAATACGATTAAACCCCGAGTCGAGTGCTGCACCAGCTGCCGCTAGATCTAATGGAACGGAAATTGCTGCGGCTCCTGCTAATATTTCGCTGGCTTTCTCACCTTGTTCGCCGAGCCATTTTAATAGTGCATTCCCACCCAGCGACACACCAATGGCATAAATTGGTTGATTGAACTTTTCCAGTGTTATGACACGGCCTAGCATCCAGTTGATTTCACTTGAGTCGCCTGCATGGTAAGCGCGTGGTAATCGATTGGGAACACCAGAGCAACCACGAAAATGGATAACAACACAACGCCAGCCTAATTTGTTGAGATTGTTGGCCATGCTGAGAACATAGTGGCTATCTGAACCACCTTCGAGTCCGTGAAAGAAAACGACTAACGGCGATTCATTAGACCCATCTATCCAATCGACGTCGACAAAGTCGCCATCGTCAAGTTCCCATCGTTCACGCCGGTAAACAGTGTGTAATTTTGGTTTAATCAAATAGGGGAAAATTGTTTGAGCGTTTCCTCCGGGTAACCATGCGGGTGCTGAATAAGGTGTTTGATGCGGAGGGATAAGATCTGTTTTCATATTATTTTTATCTATTTGTGCTGAAAATTAACTTAATAAACCATGATTTATAGAGGGATTTCTAGATGGTAAATTTAAAATAGTTTCATGTTAAGATGCCTGAGGGCGAATAATGATTTTCTTAAAGAATGCGATGTTATCGTATCTTTTGATGTTTTGTTAAATTTGATATTTAGGGTTAGGCGTTTTGGAGAGTAGACAGCTTAAAATTAGGAGTATATTTTGCTGGAAATAGCCTTGATTTCATTGATATTGATTAGTGTTGGACTATTAATTATATCTTTAAGATCTGTTTGGAGTATTTGTAGGGAACAAGGGACATTTGGGCCTGATTACGCATGGAAATGTTTAGGGTTTTTGATAGCCCTATTTATCTTGGGTTACCTGGTTTATTTATCTTCATTGCTGGAATCAGAGATGCAAGTGATTGACTTTGTTGTTGTTTTCACTTTGTTTGCTGGAAGCTGCTTTGTTGTTGCAGTGATGCGTTTAAGTTTAATCAGTATCAAAGAAGTTAAGAAGAGTGATTTGCAAGTACAGCACCATGCATTACATGATGCGCTGACTAATTTGCCGAATAGAGTATTGCTGAATGAAGCTATGTCAAGGGCGATTGCGATTGCTAAAAGAAAGAATGGCTCGTTGGCCGTGATGTTAATGGATCTTAATAACTTTAAAGAAGTTAATGATACTTTGGGGCATTTTTCTGGCGACAAGCTGCTTCAGTGTGTCGCCCCAGTGCTAAAAAAATCGGTTCGAGAGATTGATACAGTCGCTCGTCTTGGCGGTGATGAATTTGCAGTCATTCTACCTGATGCAAATATTGATGATGCGAAGACAATTGCCTCCAGGATTATTTGTGCGATGGAACAGCCCTTTTTAGTCGACCAACATGAACTTAATGTCGGCATTAGTATTGGTATCTCCCAGTACCCCGATGATGGTGTAGATGGTGATTCATTGTTGCAAAAGGCTGATGTTGCAATGTATATCGCAAAACACAATGATTCAGGTTTCTCAGTTTATGATATAAGTCGTGGTGAAAATTCATTGGCTAAGCGGGTCGTGCTTGAGAAGCTTCGTAGTGCAATTGCAGAAAATAAGTTGACGCTCCATTATCAACCGATTATTAATCTGCATACTGGTGGTCTTTATGCGCTCGAGGTATTGACCCGGTGGCATGATGATGAGCTTGGTGATATTCGCCCAGATGAGTTTATTCCTGTTGCCGAACAGTCGGGAAGTATTAAACAATTGTCTTTATGGGTGTTAGAAACAGCAATTAGGCAATTTATGAAATGGAAAGAATTTAATTTGAATTTTATCTTATCGATAAATCTTTCGGCTAAAGATATTCAAGATGAAGGAATGTTTAATACGCTACGGCATTTATTATCTAAATATGAAATGAATCCCAGTCAATTGAATATTGAAATAATCGAAAGCAGTATGATGCTCGATTCTAAACAGCCCAATCATTTAATTTCGGAATTAAATCAACTCGGTGTTTCGTTGTCAATAGATGATTTTGGCACGGGTTTTTCGCCGCTATCTTATTTAAAGAAACTGTCCACTCAAGCAATAAAAATAGATAAATCATTTGTTGTTGATATGTTGGATGACCATAGCGATGATGTGATTGTACGTTCAATTATTAATATTGCACATAATTTGAACCAGGCTGTGGTGGCAGAAGGGATTGAAACTAGTGAGTGCTTGGAGAGATTAAAGGAGCTCAATTGTCGCTATGGGCAAGGCTATTTTATTTGTCGGCCGTTACCAGTCAATCAGATTAATACTTGGCTAGAAGAGAATGGTATAAAAGACATGGCGATAGATGAGGAAGCAATCGTTGCTTCGTGAAATACTTTAACAATACAACGATGGCAATAACCGAATATGTTACAAATATTTGTTAAGTTAGTTGTTACATTTTTTGTCGTTTATCTTGCGATTGTTTTATTGGTGTTCCTCACGCAGGCAAAGTTGATTTATTTTCCGCAGGTCTCTCGTGAGCTAGCCGTTACACCAGGGCAGATTGGTTTGGGTTTTGAGTCGGTTGAATTGACTACCGCTGATGAAGAAACCATACATGGCTGGTTTGTTCCTGTACCTGACGCGAGGGGGACAATATTATTTTTTCATGGCAACGCCGGAAATATTTCGCATCGAATGGATTATCTGCCGATGTTTCAACAATTGGGCTATCACCTGTTGATCATTGATTATCGGGGTTATGGCCAAAGTAGTGGCTCACCTTCAGAATTAGGTACTTACTTGGATGCGGAGGCTGCCTGGAACTATCTTGTCGAGGTAAAAGGGATTGCGCCATCAAGAGTGGTTGTTTATGGTGAGTCACTCGGCGGCCCTATTGCCGCATGGCTCTCTGCACGTGTAAACCCAGCTGGTTTAATATTGGCGTCAAGTTTCACATCGGTGCCTGATTTAGCTGAAACAATCTATCCTTTTCTGCCAGTGCGGTTAATGTCTCGTTTTAATTACGACACACGTGAATCGTTAGCATCTATTACTTCTCCGGTGTTGGTGATGCATAGTCCACAGGATGAGATCGTACCTTTTGATCATGGGCAAGTTTTGTTTCAAGCAGCGTCTGAACCAAAGCAGTTTCTGACTTTGGAAGGAGGGCATAATTCAGGTTTTGTTTTTATGCGTGAAGAATGGGTTTTAGCATTAGATGAATTTCTAACTGCTTTGGAACATGAAAATGAAGTGTCCGTTAAGGAAATAGCTTTCCCGGGTTAAGAATATTATTGGGGTCAAAGAGTTTTTTAATATCTTTCATTAGCTGCATGGTTGTTGGGTCAATCTCTTTGCTGACAAAGGCACGTTTTTCACTTCCGATACCATGTTCGCCAGACAGTGTTCCGTTAAGCTGGATAACCAAATCGAATATTTCATCTAAACATTTCTCTGCGCGTTTTACTTCTTCTGGGTTATCCGGGTTAATCAATAGATTGACATGGATATTGCCATTTCCCACATGACCAAAATTGACATTGGCAATTTGATAGCGCTGACTTAATTGTGTCAGTTTTGTTAAAAATTCAGGTAATGTGCTGACTGGAACGACGATATCCTCGTTGATTTTTTTTGGCGCTACTTCGCGTAATAACGGAGAAAGTGTTTTTCGCGCTTTCCATAATGAGGCCGTGTCCTGCACTTGTTTCGCTTCAATGAGATCATTGTGTTGACAGGCTTTAAGGATAGTTGCAACAGCGTCCGGTATTTCCTTGGCCGTACCATCAACTTCAATCATTAACATGGCTTTTGAGTCGGTGGGCAATAAGCCCGCATTATGACCACGGATCAGATTCAAAGCGCCAGAATCGAGAAATTCCAGTGCACTTGGCAGTTGAGGCTGTGACATAATCCGTACAATGGCTGAAGTACAGCTGGTTAAGTCTTTAAAGTGTGCGGTAATACCGGCTACAGTTTGTGGTAAAGCGGTTAGTTTTAAGGTGGCTTCTGTCACAATTGCTAATGTTCCTTCTGATCCAATAAGTAGACGCGTCAGATCATAGCCAACAACGCCTTTGGTCGTGTAACAGCCCGTTTTAATGATGTCCCCGGTGCCGGTGATCGCTTTTATTCCTAAAACGTGATCGCGTGTTGTGCCATATTTCACGGCGTGTGGGCCACCAGCACTGGTGGCAATATTTCCTCCGATGGTACAGTAAGCGGCACTGGAAGGATCTGGTGGCCAGAAGAAACGATGTTGCTTGGCTGTGTCTTGTATCGTTTGGTTTAGCACACCAGGTTCGGTAACAATGACCCGATTGGCTGGGTCGACGGTAATGATTTTGGTCATGCGTTCGAGTGATAGAGCAATGCCGCCCTGTTCCGGTAGGCTGCCGCCTGCTGTGCCGGTTCCCCGGCCACGTGGTATTAATGGGATGTTATATTGATTGCATAGCTTGATGATGGATTGGATTTCTTCAACAGTTAGTGGGAAAAGTACCGCATCAGGTGGGAAGATCTTGCGGCTGTTGTCATACGCATAGCTATAACAATCCACCGGATCGGTATAAAAGCGATCCGCTGGAAATTGTGTACATAGATCAGTAACGAGACTAGGTGGCAGCACGGGTTTCTCTGTGTTCAGAACGCTTAATTTAAATACTCGAATACCCGTACGACCTTGGCGACTCCGGGTGTTGATCTGGCAAGTTCTGCCGCATCATCCGCTTCTGCGCGCTTAACCATACCGAGTAAATAAACAATTTTGTTTTCCGTGACTATTTTGATATGGTTGATCTGGAAACCACGCGCCCCGATGAAGCGCGTTTTAACTTTAGATGTAATTAATGTGTCGTTGCTGCGAGACGCCAATGAGCTTTTTTCGGAGACTTTAACTTCATTGATAATGTTGCGTACATTATCGACACTCATGACTAATTTTTCGGCTTCCTTAATGACGGCTTCATCAGGTGCTTCCCCAGTTAACAGCACATTTCGATTGAAGCTGGTGACGTTAATATGAACATGATCACCTAATTGTTGATTGATACGCCTAGCACTTCTCAGTTCGATGGATTCATCTTCTATAAATATGCCGCTGGTTCGTCTGTCTTCGGATATTACTGCGCCGGTACTTGCGCCTGCGCCAACACCAACTGCAACTAACGGAACACAACCGGTAATCAATGGGAAAAGTAAAAAAAATGGCAGCCAGTTTTTAGTGTTAATTTGCATTTAATTTGCTCTCTAGAATTGGACAATCTTATTGCTGATAATACAGTAAAATAGCCCTATGACGAATATTGAATGATGACAAGAATGTGTTTTGGTCGATGGTTCGTATTTCAATGTAAAAGTTTACCCTTTATCGTTCATCTGGTATGAATTTATTAATGATTGGCGCCTTAATATGGCATCAATTAATTTTGAATGAAAATTGATACGTATTGCCGAACGATTACAAAAGTAATTTATCTATTTAGAATCAAATAAAAATATGTCGAACTTACAATCCACAGCGCAAGATAAGGCTAAAATTCTTGCCGAAGCATTACCTTATATTCGTTCTTTTCATGGCAAAACAATTGTTATTAAATATGGCGGCAATGCCATGGTTGAGGAACATTTGAAACAAGGCTTTGCTCGTGATGTTGTGTTGCTGAAGTTGGTTGGTATGAACCCCGTTATCATTCATGGCGGCGGTCCTCAAATTGATGAAATGTTGAAACGTGTTGGTAAGCAAGGGGAATTTATCCAGGGCATGCGTGTTACCGATTCCGAAACGATGGATGTGGTTGAAATGGTGCTGGGTGGTTTGGTCAATAAAGACATTGTTAACCTGATTAATCGACAGGGCGGACAAGCGGTTGGTTTGACCGGTAAAGACGGCGCATTTATTCGCGCTAAGAAGTTAATGGTTAAAGATAAGCAGAATATTGGTGAATGGATCAATATCGGGCAAGTGGGTGAAATTGAGCAGATCGACCCATCCTTGATCGCGTTACTTGATACGCAAGATTTTATACCGGTTATTGCGCCTATCGGTGTCGGAGATAATGGGGAATCCTATAATATTAATGCTGATTTAGTCGCTGGAAAACTGGCGGAAATATTGCAAGCTGAAAAGTTAATCTTGTTAACGAATACACCAGGTGTTTTGGATAAGGAGAATAATCTTTTGACTGGATTGACGGCTCAAAGAATTGACGAGCTATTTGCAGACGGTACGATCTCTGGCGGCATGATGCCAAAAATAGGTTCTGCTTTGGATGCGGTTAAAAATGGCGTGAAATCTTGCCATATTATTGACGGAAGGGTTGAACATGCTTTACTTCTGGAAATTTTGACCGATCAAGGTGTCGGTACCTTGATTAAGGCGGAGTAAATATACTCAGCATTGGTTTTTAGAGGGGTAATGATCGTATGAACTTAATTAACCTCAAATAAATATAAAGCTAAAAAGTTTCTGTTAATTGAGTCGACTGGGTGTAAGGCAAATTAAAGCGATGGAGGCGGGGGTCGGAATCGAACCGGCGTAGACGGCTTTGCAGGCCGCTGCATAACCACTCTGCCACCCCGCCATTATCACATAAGACGCTAGTGAGTGAATCACGAGTTTGTGACGGGATTAAATATAAACACGTCCATTACCAGTGAAAGCTTTAAGTTTCAGATGAGTTGTTCAGTTAGGAAAATTGGAGCGGGAAACGAGGCTCGAACTCGCGACCCCAACCTTGGCAAGGTTGTGCTCTACCACTGAGCTATTCCCGCAGTAAGAAGTCCCTATGCTACTCAAGACACTTCAGAAACAAAAGGGGGATTATAGTGATGCTGCCAGTTTTGTCAAGAATAGCGACGATTTTATTGGCATAAATCAAAAATTTTTGTGTTATGAGGTAATGGAGCATGAGGCCATCATGCTAAATGGCATTGAAGTTCCAAGGTAATGTTACAGCAAATGCCTGCTAAATAAGTTCATTGGACTAGGAGGCTGTCCGAGAATAGAATAATCTACTGCAGGAAAGTCATTATGGTCATATTTTCCGGTCATTTTCATTAAATAGAACAACTATTCGCCTCAAATGACCAAAGAATCTGTCTCAAAATGGCTTCCCTTTACTACGATTACTATTCTCGGACAGCCTCCTAGCTGCTGTCTTGTGTGACGATGTAAGATTGGGGCGCAACAATATTTCCTTGTGATGGAGTTCGGTATTATGGAACAAATAGTGCAAGCTATTCAGTCTTCGAATAATCCGATTGGTGTGATTGAAGAGGTTCATGGGCCGGTCGTTGATGTCATTTGTGATCGTTTGCCACCGTTGCATCAAGCCTTGTTTTGTGTGGTGGATCAACAGAATTATTTGTTTGAAGTTTACCTTCATTTAGACGCGCGTCGCATACGTGCTATTGCTTTGCATCCCACCGGTGGTTTGCGGCGTGGGTTGACGGTGTTTGATAGCGATGGACCATTGCGAGTTCCGGTAACGCCTGATTGCCTAAACCGCGTGCTTGATATGTTTGGTGCGCCGCTAGATGGCGGTTCGTCACTTGAGACAACAGAAATGCGCAGTATTATTTCTCCACCAGCCTTATTATCTGAAACAGCGCCAGCTACGGGGATTCTTGAATCAGGAATTAAAGTGATTGACTTGCTCTGTCCTTTTGTTAAAGGCGGCAAGACAGGACTTTTTGGTGGAGCTGGTGTCGGTAAAACGGTGTTGATCATGGAATTTATGCATGCCATCGTGAGTTTGCATCAGGGTGTTTCGGTGTTCGCAGGCGTTGGAGAACGAATCCGTGAAGGTCACGAATTGTGGCATGAGATGCAGGATGCCGGTGTGATGCCGCGCACGTTAATGTTATTTGGCCAAATGGATGAGTCACCAGGTGTGCGTTTCCGGGTGGGGTTATCCGCACTAACTTATGCTGAATATCTGCGTGATACCCTGGGTAAAGAAGTGTTGTTGTTAATGGACAATGTATTTCGGTTTGTCCAGGCGGGCAGCGAAATTTCTGGTTTGCTTGGGCGTATGCCGGCGACAGTGGGCTATCAGCCCACTTTGATGAGTGAAGTGGCGGAGTTGCAAGAACGCATTATTTCTACCCGTAGCGGCGATATTACTGCAGTTGAAGCGGTATACGTGCCGGCAGATGATATGACCGACCCGGCTGTCAGTGCCATTCTGGCGCATTTGGATACCACCGTTATTCTATCTCGTAGTCAGGCTGCCAAAGGGATTTATCCGACGGTTGATCCATTACAATCATCGAGCACAATGATGGATCGCACTTTTCTGGGGAATCGTCATTATTATGTGGCTGAAAATGTGCGTGAACATCTTGCGCGTTACCAGGAACTGGAAGATATTATTGCCATGTTGGGGTTGGAGGCATTGTCGGAAAAAGATCAGCGGATTGTTATGCGCGCACGTAAATTGCAACGCTACTTGACACAGCCTTTTCATGTGATGGATGCGCATAGTGGCATTCAGGGAGTGTCAGTAAAACTGGATCAAACGCTGACCGATTGTGAGGCATTTTTGCGTGGTGACTACGATGCGGTTCCAGAAGAACAATGCTACATGCGTGGCTCAATGCAGGAGGGCAGGTGAAAACATTTGCTTTGCATATTCAAAGTGCGACACAATATAAATGTGTGGAAGATGTGGTTAGTTTTGTCGGTGTGGATCTATCAGGCAGTTTTGGTATTTTGGCCAATCATGGGCGTGTGATGACCGGACTAAATTATGGTTTGGCACGCTACCGGGTACAGTATGGTGGTATTCATTATTTGGCCTTTCCAGGTGGTATCCTTTATTTTGTGGATAATCATTTGCAAATCAGTACTCGCCGCTTTATTGTTGATGCCGACTATCAACGGATAAGCGCCGGATTGTTGGAGCAGTTACTGGCCGAAGAAACCGAATTAAAACGAATTAAAGACAGCTTAGGCCAATTAGAGCAAGAGATGTTCCGTCGTTTGTGGCAAATGGGGCGTAGTGGCATTAGGGTGTAATTGATAGCGGAGGCGAATGTGAACGACAAGCAGTTACGCAAATCGGTCGAGCAGCAAATTAAGCGTATGCAGCGTGCCGAGAAAGATCGTCCGACATTATTGGCCCAATCTGTTTTTATGGGAACGCTTTCCTTGTTATTGGTGTTGCCGGTTATTGCCGGTGCATATCTGGGTAATTGGTTGGATGATAAGGCGGATGGTTATTCTATTCACTGGACCATCGGATTGATTGTTGCGGGTCTCATTATTGGCATGGCGAATGTTTATTTATATATGCGGGAGCATCACTAATGAATGCGCCGGCTGTTGTATTTTATATTGGTCCATTTGGTATCACCTCGGTGGTTGTAACGACCTGGGGAATCATGCTGGTGCTGGGAGTTTCTTGCTGGTTAGTGACGCGAAACTTGTCGTTACTGAAGCCTGGACGATTACAAACCATGTTAGAAGGTTTGGTTGCTGCAATGGAAGCAAGTATTGAAGCGGTCTTGCCTGGCCAAGCCAAACAACTGCTGCCATTTATCGCCACTTTGTGGATTTACATTGTGATCGCAAATCTGACTGGTTTGATTCCGCAATTGCATTCACCGACTGGTCATTTGTCAGTTACAACCGGGCTGGCGGTACTGGTGTTTCTATCGGTCCATTGGTTTGGCATTCGCAGTTATGGCATTCGCCAGTATTGCAAACATTATCTGAGTCCCACACCATTACTGTTGCCATTTCATTTAATTAGCGAAGTGACGCGCACCATTGCATTAGCGGTGCGTTTGTTTGGCAATATTATGAGCCTGGAATTGGTGGCGTTGCTGGTGTTGCTGGTGGCAGGATTGCTGGTGCCGGTACCGTTGTTAATGTTGCACATTGTCGAAGCATTGGTACAGGCCTATATTTTTGGGATGTTGGCGTTGATTTATGTGGCAGGTGCGCTGCAATCAAAACAATCGAAAGGAAATGATCTATGAGTGACATGACTTGGTTTACCATTCTTTCCACTGTCGGGGCAGCACTTGCAGTGGCCATTGGTATGATGTTTCCGGCATTGGCGATGGGGCGTGCCATTAGTCAAGCTTTGGATGCGCTGGCGCGTCAACCGGAAGCTGAAAAGTCCATCATGCGTACGTTGTTTATTGGTCTCGCGATGATCGAGTCGTTGGCCATTTATGTGTTGGTGATTGTGCTGATTATCCTGTTCCGCAATCCGTTGCTGGAATATTTAGTTAACTAAAATTGGATTAAAACTGTGGATTTTGACTGGACAACATTTGTTCTAGAAATAATCAATTTTCTGATCTTGGTCTGGATCTTGAAGCGGTTTTTGTATCAGCCTGTACTGGGCATCATTACTAGACGCCGGGCGGGCATTGAAAAAACATTGGCGGATGCAAAACGCATTGAAACAGAGGCTAGTGAACTCAAACGTAAGAATGAGCGATATCTTGCTGAATGGGAGGCTGAGAAGGAAGTTGCGCAAGCAAAATTGAGCGCGGAGCTGGCCACGTTACGTGAAAATAAATTGGTTGAATTGGAAGCTCATCTCAATGAAGAAGCGGCACGACGTCGTGTGTTGGATGAACGTAACCGCAAAGATTTTGAACGTTTATGTGAGGAAAAAGGGATTGCGCAGGGGGTTACTTTTACCAGCAAATTACTGACCCGGCTAGCATCAAAGGAATTGGAGCAACAGTTATTCTCGGTGCTAATTGAGGACTTGCAAAATATCCGTGAACAAGATCGGCATGCAGTGATAGAAGCGGCGGCTGAGCCAGAGTTGTATGTAAAAGTGCAAAGTGCATTTGTATTGGAAAATGAACAGCAAGAAGTATTGTCTCGTTTATTAAATGAAATAACTGATAGAACATTACCGATTGAGTTTTTGGTTCATTCAGAATTGATTTCTGGTTTGCAAATTGATATTGGGCCGTGGATTTTACATGCCAATTTGCGCGATGAGTTGAAAGTTTTCAGTGGAGTTTTACGACATGCCAAATAATGCTGTTGCGGCGACTGAAGCGCAGACAGACTCATTATTAACCAACCAAGCTAATTGGTTATTATCCTATCGGTACGGTTTGCGCTTGTCGGAGCAAGGCACGGTTATTTCAGTCGGTGATGGTATTGCCTGGATTGATGGTTTACCTTCTGCCTGTATGGATGAAGTGGTGCGGTTGGAGGATGGTAGCAGTGCACTGGTGTTTCATTTGACGCATGATCGACTGGGCGCTATTTTGTTGTACCAAACAGCGCGTTTGACCGCCGGTACGCAAGTTTATCTGACCGGCAAGCGGCTCAGTATTGGTGTCGGTGATGCTTTACTAGGGCGGGTGATTGACCCATTGGGTTCTGCGCTTGATGACGCTGGTGCCATTTTATTCAGTGGCTCTCGTTTACTGGACGTGCGTTCACCCCCTATTATTGCACGTGAATTTGTGGCGCAGCCGTTATATACCGGTAACAAGATTATCGATACTATGATTCCCATCGGCAAAGGTCAGCGACAACTGATTATTGGCGATAATGGCAACGGTAAAAGTACATTGGCGCTTGATACGGTGATTAATCAGCAAGATAAAGCAGTGTATTGTGTTTATGTACTAATCGGACAAAAGCGTTCCACTGTGGTGAATGTTATAGAAACGCTACGCCGTGCCGGGGCATTAGCGTATACAGTAGTCGTGGTGGCAGAGGCGACGGCCATGCCAGGCCTGAAATACTTGGCACCTTTCGCGGGTTGTACGGTGGCAGAAGACTGGATGGCTGCCGGGCGTGATACGCTGATTGTATATGATGATTTGAGTACGCATGCACGTAGTTATCGTGAATTGTCCTTGTTGTTACGTAGACCACCGGGACGGGAGGCTTATCCTGGAGATATTTTTTACCTGCATTCACGTTTGCTGGAACGTTCCACACGCCTATCTGCAAAACAGGGTGGTGGTAGTATGACGGCGTTACCGATTGTCGAAACAGAACAAGGTGAAATTGCTTCGTATATCCCGACCAATTTAATTTCAATTACCGACGGACAGATTTATTTTGATCGGCAGTTATTTGCTCGGGGTTTTTTGCCGGCGATTGATGTGACGCGTTCGGTGTCACGTATTGGTGGTAACGCGCAACATGCGACAATCAAGAAGGAAGCTGGACGCATGAAACTGGATTATTTACAATTTCTAGAACTGGAGGTTTTTACCCGCTTTGGTTCGCGGTTGGAAGCCAGTATGGAAGCGCGTATCAAGCGTGGTCAGATATTGCGGGAGATACTCAAGCAGGACTCGCTCGTGCCGCTCACCATTGAATTTCAAATGGCTTGGCTGGTGGCCTATAACGAAGGGCTGTTTGATAACCTAGAACTAGAGCAAGTTGCGCCGCAATTGGCACATTTGCGAGAACAGGTAGAAAAGGCCAGTTTGAATATTGATGAAGGTCGTGAACAATGGAAAATACTGATATATGCTTGGTTAAAATGACCGTTGTGTGCTTTGCGTTTTTATGAGTAAACGACGTGAATTAAAAGAACATCTAGTAACATTGGAAGAGATTAAAGGCATTATGAGTGCCATGAAAAATTTGGCGTTGCTGGAAATTCGCAAGCTGGATGTTTTTCTGGCGACACAACGCCGTGTTATTGCCAGTATTGATGTGGCGGCACAAGATTTTCTTTCTTTTTATCCGCACTTACAGTCGCCCCCAGATGATTTGCAACAACTTTGGGTTGTGATCGGTTCGGAACGTGGTTTCTGTGGTGATTTTAATGAATCTCTGGTGCAATTTCTGCATGATCATGTGCAGCAGTCCGACACGCTATTACTTGCGGTGGGACGTAGATTAGCAGTTAAATTGCATGAGGATCAGCGTGTGGTGGCGTTTATCGATGGTCATAGCGTGGCTGAGGAAATACAGGGAACGCTATTGCATTTGACAGAAGTGCTTAATCAATTGCAGGAGCAATTAGCATTGACGGAAATCGGACGTATTAGCGTCGTTTATTACAATGACGAAACTGATTCTGTTCAGTTACGCCAATTGTTGCCGTTGGCGGAGCCTAAAGCAAAATCAAACTATACACATGCACCTTTACTCAATTTAGAGCCAGATCAATTCTTGGTTCAACTAACAGACCAATATCTTTACGCCGCATTGCATGAAGTTTTTTACACTTCCCTAATGGTTGAGAATCGTAAGCGACTGGAGCATATGAACAGTGCCATTAATCGTTTGGAAAAAGACATGACGCGGTTACAGTTGGGCTACAACAGACTCCGTCAGGAGGAAATTACCGAGGAAATAGAAATCATCTTGCTCAGTGCTGAGGCGTTGATTGAGGAAGGTAAGACTGGGAGATGACTTTTATTGCATGACGCTATTAACTGTCCGTTTAAAACCTTCACGTCAACTTACTTTGATACTCATCCTGGTACACCTTGTTGCAGCGGGTCTATTGT
>JAJFJJ010000049.1 GCA_021774195.1 Nitrosomonas sp.
GTTTAAAGGTATAATACCTCGTTCAAATGTTGTGGAACCTGTAGATCAAAGATGATGCGTCCAATTTCCAAATCCAATAAACTTTCGAATGTTTGTTACGATATTCGTGGGCCGGTGCTGGATCGTGCCAGGCAAATGGAGGATGACGGTCACCATATTATTAAACTGAATATCGGTAATCCGGCGACCTTTGGCTTTGATGTGCCGGAAGAGATATTACAGGATGTGATTCGTAATTTATCTGAGGCGTCAGGGTATTGCGACTCTAAAGGATTGTTTGCTGCGCGTAAAGCGATTATGCATTATACGCAGGAGAAGCAGATCCCCAATGTGCAGATGGATGATATTTATATCGGCAATGGGGTTTCTGAGTTGGTGGTGTTGACCATGCAGGCATTGCTGGACAATGAGGATGAGGTGCTGATTCCGATGCCTGATTATCCCCTCTGGACGGCTGCTGTGGTGTTGTCTGGCGGTGTTGCGCGACATTATATTTGCGATGAACAATCGGACTGGATGCCTGATCTGGACGACATTCGCAGTAAAATCAATGCTAAGACACGTGCCATTGTGATTATCAATCCGAATAATCCAACCGGCGCGTTGTATCCAAAAGAGCTGTTGTATGAAATCATTGAGATTGCGCGCGAGCATCAGTTAATTATTTATGCCGATGAGATTTATGACAAGATTCTCTACGATGGCGCTACACATACGTCCATCGCGTCTCTGGCGGATGATTTGTTGTTCATTACCTTTAATGGCTTATCAAAAAATTATCGTGCGGCTGGGTTTCGTTCCGGATGGGCGGTGGTTTCCGGGGAGAAAAGTCATGCGCAAGATTATATCGCCGGGTTAAACATGTTGGCTTCTATGCGGCTATGCGCTAATGTCCCTGCTCAATTTGGCATCCAAACGGCATTGGGGGGATATCAAAGCATTCATGATTTAACCCTGCCAACCGGTCGGTTGATGCGCCAGCGAGATGTCGCCTGGGAGTTGTTGACACAAATTCCGGGTGTCAGTTGTTTCAAGCCGAAAGCCGCGTTGTATTTGTTTCCTAAGCTTGATCCGGCGATTTATCCCATTCAAGATGATGAGCAGTTCGCACTTGATTTGTTGCAAGAAGAAAAAGTGCTACTGGTACAAGGCAGCGGGTTTAATTGGATGCACCCGGATCATTTTAGAGTGGTGTTTTTACCGAATGTCGATGATCTGACAGAAGCCATTGAACGTGTTGCGCATTTTCTCCACCGTTATCGAAAACGTCTCGGAGCTTGATCCAATTATTGTATGTATTTTAAATATTGTCTGCTTACTCATATAATATAGCGATACATTATTCTATTAAGTCTTTTTATAAAAAATATATGAAACCCATTAATGTTGGTTTGTTAGGAATAGGAACGGTCGGTGGCGGTACTTTTACCGTACTCAAACGTAATCAAGAAGAAATTTCCCGTCGAGCCGGGCGTGGCATTGTGGTCAAAATGATCGCAGATAAAGATCTCGATAAAGCACGGGCTCTTGCGGGGAACGAAGCGACTGTGACGGATAACGCAATGGATGTGGTGACCAATCCGGATATTGATATCGTTGTGGAATTGATTGGCGGCCAGACTTTTGCCAAAGATTTGATTCTGGAAGCGATTGCGCAAGGAAAGCATGTTGTGACTGCAAATAAGGCATTGTTGGCTGCGCATGGCACAGAGATTTTTGCTGCAGCGCGTGACAAGGGCGTGATGGTTGCGTTTGAAGCGGCAGTGGCGGGTGGTATTCCAATTATCAAGGCGTTACGAGAAGGGTTAACGGCTAATCGCATTGAATGGATTGCCGGTATTATCAATGGTACGGCGAATTTTATTTTGTCGGAAATGCGAGAAAAGGGGCTTTCTTTTCAGCCCGTTCTTGATCAGGCGCAGGCGTTAGGCTATGCGGAAGCCGATCCAACCTTTGATGTTGAAGGCATTGATGCCGCGCATAAAATCACTATCATGGCAGCGATTGCTTTTGGCATCCCGGTGCAGTTTGATAAGGTTTATACCGAGGGTGTGGCTAAGTTGACCCAGGAAGACATTCGTTATGCTGAAGAGCTGGGTTATCGGATTAAGCTGCTCGGTATTACCAAGCGTGTCGAGAAAGGGATCGAGATACGTGTGCATCCTGCTTTGATACCCACGCGGCGTTTAATTGCGAATGTGGAAGGGGTGATGAATGCCGTGCTGGTAAAAGGTGATGCGGTTGGGCCGACGCTATACTATGGCGCCGGTGCCGGTGCAGAACCGACGGCCAGCTCTGTCATCGCGGATTTAGTTGATGTGACCCGTATGCAAACGGCTGATCCGACGCATCGCGTGCCGACTTTATCATTTCAACCGGATCTATTGTCAGATACCCCCGTACTTTCAATGGATGAGGTGGAAACGGCCTATTATTTGAGATTACAGGTGGTTGATCAAGCGGGTGTGCTGGCGGAGATCACACGTATCTTGGCTGATCTGGGTATTTCAATTAGTGCCATGATCCAAAAAGAACACGCTAGTGATGAAGACACGGTTAATATTATTATTTTGACGCATGACACAATCGAGAAGAATATTAATTCAGCCATCACGAGTATTGAAGCCTTGCCGGTTGTTACTGGTCAAGTGACTCGTATTCGTATTGAAGAGTTGAGTAGTTAGATGCGATATATCTCAACACGTGGCGGGATGCCGCCTAAACCGTTTTCTGAAATTTTGCTAAGTGGACTGTCTCCTGATGGCGGCTTGGCGATCCCGGAGAGTTATCCAAAAATATCGGCAGCAGAGTTGGAGGCATGGCGTGGTCTGGACTACCAATCACTGGCCTTTGAAATTTTGTCTCACTTTATTGACGATATTCCGGCTGATGATTTGCGTGGCATTATTGCGCGCACCTATACCCCGGAAGTATTCGGCAGCCAAGAGATTACACCGCTGAAAACGTTAGAGCCTGGACTGCATATCCTTGCACTGTCTAATGGCCCAACACTGGCATTTAAAGATATTGCCATGCAATTATTGGGCAATCTATTTGAATATACATTGGAGAAGACCGGCGACGAATTAAATATTCTGGGTGCCACGTCAGGTGATACCGGTTCCAGTGCAGAATATGCCATGCGCGGGAAACACGGTATTCGCGTTTTTATGCTGTCGCCAGAAGGGAAAATGAGTCGTTTTCAAACGGCGCAAATGTTTTCATTGCAGGATGAAAACATTTTTAATATTGCCATTCGCGGTGTATTTGATGATTGTCAGGATATTGTCAAGGCCGTCAGTAATGATCATGAGTTTAAATTGGCGCATCGTATCGGCACGGTCAATTCCATCAATTGGGCGCGTATTGTTGCGCAAATTGTTTATTACTTTAAAGGTTATTTTGCTGCCACGCAGTCGAATGCTGAGCAAGTTTCTTTTTCGGTGCCATCTGGGAATTTCGGCAACATTTGTGCCGGTCATGTGGCGCGTATGATGGGTCTTCCGATCAAAAATCTAATCTTGGCAACCAATGAGAATGATGTGCTGGATGAATTTTTCAGTACCGGTGTGTATCGCCCCCGTACCACCAAGGAGACTAAACACACCAGTAGCCCCTCAATGGATATTTCCAAAGCATCTAATTTTGAGCGCTTTATTTTTGATTTGACGGGTAGAGATGCGGCAAAAGTCGTCGAATTATGGCGGGCAGTAGAACAAGGTGACGCGTTTGATTTATCAGCCGGTCCATTGTTTGAAAAGATCAATGATTTTGGTATTGTCTCTGGCGGCAGTAATCATGCGGCACGGATCGACACCATAAGAGACATCTATCAAAAATATCAAGTGTTGATTGATACACACACAGCGGATGGCCTTAAGGTCGGGTTGGCGCATCGTGAAGCGGGTATTCCTTTAATATGCATGGAAACAGCGCAAGCGGCAAAGTTTGCTGAGAGTATTACTGAGGCCATCGGTCATGAGCCAGAACGGCCAGCTGGATTTGAAAATTTGGAAGAATTACCGCAACGGTTTGTGGTGAAAGATGCGGATGCCCAGGTGGTTAAGACGTTTATCGATGAACAGTGTTAGTTGGCTGAATCACGATTGGTTTGATGGGTTAGCGCAAGAATTGATGCGGTAGATTTAACCTCAGTTGGTGTTTTTCCGGGCGCATGAGACCATTGTTTGCTAACAGTTCCCGTAGTGATAATTTGATATTCAAAAAATCAGGAGTCTGTAATGAAATTTTCTATCTCTCGTTATGATCCCGACAAAGATGACCAGCCGTATATGCAGGATTATGACATCGAGTTAGCCGCTACGGATAAGATGTTATTAGATGCGTTGATCCGTATAAAATCCGTTGATGATAGCCTGAGTTTACGTCGTTCTTGCCGAGAGGGAGTGTGCGGATCTGATGCCATGAATATTAATGGCAGTAATGGTTTAGCTTGTATTACGCCAATTAAAAGCTTAACCGAACCGATTGAGATACGTCCTATACCGGGGTTGCCGATTATTCGAGATTTGATTGTGGATATGACGCAATTTTTCCAGCAATATCATTCGATCAAACCTTATTTAATTAATAATGACCCGCCACCAGAAACAGAACGTTTGCAGTCTCCTCAAGATAGGGCTGCGTTAGATGGTGCTTATGAGTGTATTTTATGCGCGTGTTGTTCAACTTCTTGTCCCTCTTTCTGGTGGAATCCGGATAAATTTGTCGGGCCTGCCGGATTGCTGCAAGCGTATCGTTTTATTGCGGATAGTCGGGACCAAGCCACTTCAGAGCGTTTGGATAATTTAGAAGATCCTTACCGCTTATTTCGTTGTCATTCTATTATGAATTGTGTCGCTTCATGCCCCAAAGAATTAAATCCAACCAATGCCATTGGGAAAATTAAAGATATGATGGTTAAAAGAATGGTATGAAAGAACTGGAGCGTGCGCGTTGGCGATGCCGGCGCGGCCTGCTTGAACTGGATATCATACTGCAGCGCTTTATGGATCAGCATTATGCGCAACTGGGCGAAGATGAATTGCAGCAATTTGAAATACTGCTGTCACAATCTGATAATGACTTATGGGATATGATCACTGGCAGAAAATCTTTGGATGATGATCGTTTGCAACCCGTTCTGAAATTATTGCAAGATTGTTAGAGAATCGCCGTTTGTTCAATCACAGAGCGTAGATGGTTTGATTTGCAACAACTTGTTATTACTTGAAATCTAGGTCTTGATTTGAAAGATTCTGTTTCATTGCTCATTTGATTCAGAATAAATCAGTGATTCGTTGTAAAATCATTAAATAAGCAGTTTTTCTTGGATTGTATGACGTTACTTGAGAACCATGCAGATAAATCATGATGCAATAAGTGGAGAAGCATAATGACACAAAAAGGTACAGCTACTTTGGATCTGGGTGATGGAAGTGCACCGATTGAGTTACCTGTTATGTCAGGGACGATGGGTCCTGATGTAATTGATATTCGTAAGTTACACGCCAAAAGTGGATTGTTTACTTATGACCCCGGGTTTCAGTCGACCGCCAGCAACAGCTCCGAAATAACATTCATTAATGGGGATGAAGGTATCCTGCTATATCGGGGATATCCGATTGAACAGTTGGCAACCCATTGTGATTTTACACAAGTGTGTTACTTGTTAATGAATGGCGATTTGCCTGATAGTCAACAAAAAATTGATTTTGATGATGCTATTAAGAATCACGCCATGTTGCACCAACAATTAGTTAAATTCTTTAATGGATTTCGGCGTGATGCACATCCGATGGCAGTTATGGTCGGTGTGGTTGGGGCGTTATCTGCTTTCTATCATGAAGCAATGGATATATCGGATGCGTCTCATCGGGAACAATCTGCATTACGACTGATCGCTAAAATTCCAACCATTGCAGCAATGGCCTATAAATATAATATTGGTCAGCCCTTTGTGTACCCTCGTAACGAATTGAGTTATAGTGAAAATTTCTTGAATATGATGTTTTCTACGCCTGCTGAAGAATATAAGTCTAATCCAGTTGTCGCGCGAGCACTTGATCGGATATTAATCTTACATGCGGATCATGAGCAGAATGCCTCCACCTCAACAGTGCGTCTGGCTGGATCTAGTGGCGCCAATCCTTTTGCTTGTGTTTCAGCGGGTATCGCTTGTTTATGGGGGCCGGCTCATGGGGGCGCTAATGAAGCATGTCTTAATATGCTGGAAGAAATTGGCGATGTTTCACGTATCGATGAGTATATCGAACGCGCTAAAAATAAAGACGACAGTTACCGGCTGATGGGATTTGGTCATCGTGTTTACAAAAACTTTGATCCACGTGCTATGTTGCTTAGAGAAACCTGCCATGAAGTATTAAATGAATTAGGGTTACATAATGATCGTTTGTTTAAATTGGCGTTGCAATTAGAAAAAATAGCATTGGAGGATGAGTATTTTATTTCCAGGAAACTCTACCCAAATGTCGATTTTTATTCAGGGATTGTGCAACGTGCTCTGGGTATTCCGACCAGCATGTTTACCGCAATGTTCGCTATGGCTCGAACGGTCGGTTGGGTTGCGCAGTGGAATGAGATGATTTCTGATCCGGCTTACAAGATTGGCCGGCCCCGACAACTTTATACTGGAACGACCATGCGTGATGTGCCGGATAATTTGCGCAAATAATTTACACTGAGATCATAAAAGATGAGTAAGCAGTTATTTGATGATTCTTTATTATCTGGTTCAAATGCGCCATTTATAGAAGAGATTTATGAAGAATATCTGCACAATCCAGTGTCTGTTACACCGGCATGGCGCGAGTATTTTGACGATATTCATAAGCAGCAAATTTCGCCCAATGAACCACCCAATAAACCTGCCATTCAAACGATTCTAACAGATAAGCCTGTTGAATCTGCTATGTTGCCAGGTTCAATGCAATTAGATAGCGATGATCGTAAGCAAGTTGCGATCCTTCAGTTGATCAATATGTATCGCTATTTAGGTTTAAGTGCGGCCAAATTGGACCCTTTAAACATTAAACAAAATTCCAATTACCCTGAATTGGATCCTGCTTATTTTGGTTTTTCCGACCAGGATATGGATAAAGTATTTAATACGGGTTCACTGGTTGGTCCTGAACACGCGACTTTGCGTGAAATATTGTGTATGTTGAAAGATACATACTGTAGTTCGGTGGGTGCCGAATACATGTATATTTCGTCCGTCGAGCAAAAGCGTTGGATCCAGGCAAGATTAGAAGGACAGCGTACAAACCCAAACTATTCCAATGAATATAAGAAGCATATTTTAGAGCGACTTAATGCCGCTGAAGGCCTGGAGAAGTACTTACATACGCGATACGTCGGGCAAAAACGTTTTTCCGGTGAAGGTAACGAAAGTCTTATTCCTTTGTTGGATTGTTTGATAAAAAGAGCTGGGAAGCTTGGTGTGCAAGAGATTGTAATGGGTATGGCGCATCGGGCTAGGCTCAATGTGTTAGTCAATACCTTAGGGAAAATGCCCGCTGATCTGTTTCGTGAGTTTGAGGGAAAGCATGTGCAAGATTTGCCCTCTGGAGATGTGAAGTATCATCAGGGCTTTTCATCGGCAATTATGACCCCAGGTGGTGTCGTTCGTTTGGCGCTAGCATTCAATCCATCACATTTGGAAATTGTGGATCCGGTTGTTGAAGGCTCGGTTCGTGCACGTCAGCATCGTTTGCGTGATCGACAGGGTGATCTTGTGTTGCCGGTGTTGCTCCATGGTGACGCGGCTTATGCCGGGCAGGGTGTGGTAATGGAAACGCTTAATTTATCGCAGACGAGAGGGTATGGTACCGGTGGTACAGTTCATGTGATTGTCAATAACCAAATTGGCTTTACAACATCAGATCCTAGGGACAGTCGTTCGACATTATATTGCACGGATGTGTCCAAAATGATTGAGGCGCCTATTTTTCATGTTAATGGGGATGACCCTGAAGCGGTGACCATGATTACTGAATTGGCATTGGATTTTCGTATGCGATTTCATAAAGATGTTGTTATTGATATGGTGTGTTACCGGCGTCTTGGGCATAACGAGCAAGATGACCCCATGGTAACGCAGCCTAAAATGTATCAAGTGATCAGCCAACAGCCTAGTACGCGTCAACTTTATGCGGACAAACTGGAAGCGGAAGGTGTGATTGAGGCGGGTGAAGGGGATGCCATGATCATGGCTTATAGAGACGCCATGGATGAAGGTATTAATCCTAATAAAACGATTTGTTATAAATACAAATCAGAATATTCCGTAAACTGGGCCGCTTTTTCGAAACCGATCAAGTGGAATCAAAAAGTTAAGACTGGTTTGGCGGTTAGTGCGCTAAAGCAATTGGCTAAACAGCTTGTTGATATTCCAGAGGATTTTGAATTACATAAACGGGTCGAGAAAATCATCACGGATCGTCGATTAATGGGTGAGGGTAAAATTCCATTGGATTGGGGTATGGCGGAGAATTTGGCTTATGCCGCATTGCTTAAAGAAGGTTATCCTATCCGTATTTCTGGACAAGACTCAGGGCGTGGTACTTTCTTTCATCGTCATGCTGTGTTGCACAATCAGTCGTATGACAGTGAGGATAATAGTGTCTATATTCCTTTGCGTCACATTGCGCCAGAACAACCAGATTTTGTAGTGATAAATTCCATGTTGTCAGAAGAGGCGGTACTTGCTTTTGAGTATGGTTATGCGACGACACAGCCGAATGAATTGATCGTGTGGGAAGCGCAATTTGGTGATTTTGCCAATGGCGCGCAGGTCGTGATTGATCAGTTCATTGCCTCGGGCGAAGCGAAATGGGGACGTTTATGCAGTTTGGTTATGATGCTGCCGCATGGTTACGAAGGGCAAGGACCGGAACATTCATCTGCTCGTTTGGAACGGTATCTTCAATTATGTGCGGATTACAATATTCAGATTTGTGTGCCTTCAACACCCGCCCAGATGTTCCATCTTTTACGTCGGCAGATGATTCGGATGATGCGTAAGCCGCTGATTATTATGAGTCCCAAAAGCATGTTGCGGCACAAGCAGTCCGTTTCGAGTTTGGCAGATTTGGCACAAGGCCATTTTATGCCGGTAATTTCTGAAACAGAAGATATTGAGACTGACAAAGTGCGTCGCGTTATTGCTTGTTCTGGGAAGATCTATTATGAGTTGTTGGCTTATCGGAAAGAGAACCAAATTACCGATATGGTCATTATTCGTCTTGAACAACTCTATCCATTTCCACATGAAGAATTTCAACAGGAGATGGAACGTTATGCCAGTGCGAAAGAAGTCATTTGGTGTCAGGAAGAGCCGGGAAACCAAGGCGCATGGCATCGCATTCAGCATTATTTGTTACGGCATATGCGGCCTGATCAGACTTTGGGTTATGCACTACGTCCATCATCAGCTTCTCCGTCAGTAGGTTATTTGGCAAGACACAAATTCAAGCAAAATGAATTAATTGTGGCTGCATTTAGAGATGAAATTTAGTTAAAGGGGGCACCATGTTAATTGAAGTCAAAGTACCTGTGTTATCTGAGTCGATAGCGGAAGCAACATTGGTTTCATGGCATAAAAAACAAGGTGAGAAAGTTAATCGAGGCGATAACTTGATTGATGTGGAGACCGACAAGGTTGTACTTGAATTACCGGCACCCCAATCCGGTGTCTTATGCAAAATTATTAAAGCTGATGGTGCGACAGTCACTAGCGGTGAAGTTATTGCAAATATTGATACCGAAGCTTCAAAATCTGCTGAGACGCCAAACAGTGTTGATGATAACTCTGTTTCAGCGAGCGATGAAACTGAAGCAGCATTGGACAAGCAAAATGTTGATGAAACGATACCGATGCTGATGCCAGCAGCGCGTAAGCTCGCTGAGGAAAATAATTTAAAAGCGGCGGAAACGAATGGCATTAAAGGTACCGGTCGTGGTGGACGCATCACGAAAGAAGATGTGCAGGCCTATGTGAACAGTAAGGGAAGGGGCGTTGCAGATACGAGCAGTCAATCAATAAGCTCAGTAAGTCCGTCAGTAAAAATAACAACTGGTGAGCGGGTTGATCGCAAGGTTGCCATGTCTAGACTGCGTATGCGCATCGCCGAACGATTGGTGCAGTCTCAATCGACAGCGGCAATTCTGACCACATTTAATGAAGTCAATATGCAATCAATCATTGATCTGCGTACACGTTATAAGAAAACGTTCGAAAAAGAATATGGCGTCAAACTTGGCTTTACTTCATTTTTTGTCAAAGCAGTCATTGCCGCTTTAAAGAAATACCCGATTATCAATGCTTCGGTCGACGGGAATGAAATTGTTTATCATGACTATTACGACATCGGTATCGCAGTTGGCAGTCCGCGTGGATTGGTGGTGCCCATTATTCGTGATGCAGATCGTTTGTCGCTGGCCGAGATTGAACTGCAAATAGCCGATTTCGCCAAACGTGCGAAAGATGGCAAATTAACCATTGAAGAACTGACCGGTGGAACTTTCTCCATCACAAATGGCGGTGTATTCGGTTCTATGTTATCAACCCCGATTATCAATCCACCGCAAAGTGCGATTTTAGGTATTCATGTCACTAAAGAGCGTCCTGTGGCCGAGAATGGACAAATTGTCATTCGTCCGATGAACTACCTGGCGCTATCTTACGACCACCGGATTATTGATGGACGTGAAGCGGTGTTATCTCTGGTGGCGATAAAGGAAGCTTTGGAATACCCGGTGAGTCCGTTGTTGGAAACTTAAATGCGGTTAGTTTCTAATTATTTTTGTGAGCATGAATTTATGCCATCTATCGGGAAAACATGAAGTGATGGATGGCGCCTTATTGATTCACTCTGTAGTCTTCCTTTGCTAAGGAGTAAGTTAAATGAAAAAACGTATAAAATGTTCGATATTATCTTTTTGCCTGCTGGTTTTATTCGGGAACGCAAATCTGGCATCATCTGCCACAACACCTGAAATTGAGGCCATTTTTAACTGGGCGGAGAATAATTTTTCAGATTTATTTCCAAACCATCAAGCCACCCAGATGATTGATCCTTGGGCATTCAGATATTATTCATCAACAGGAATTTATATCGGTGCAGCAAACAACGAAGTTTTTGTGTTAGGAGGTCCTTGGGGAGCAAATAATCCAACCTTTATTGATACGATTTCAAATCTAACCGCTCAGATACAAGCCTCCGGCGGCAATAGCAGTGTTCCTGGTTGTGGTACTTCAGATATCCCAACCGGGATGGTCATCACACAGAGTGGAAATGTTGTTAACATTTCGACAGGTGATCAATGTGTTGTGTTACCCACTAATGGGAACACTAACTTTTGTGGTGCACCAGAACAATCTGTGGCAACGGGAATTTCAGTGCTGAGTGATACTAATGTTACTTCTTCAGTTATACAAGGAATTGTAATTGATATACCGGGAATACCAAATCCTTTAGGATCTACTACGGATAGCATTGCCAACAGCAAATTTTGTGTCATCAATGCACCTCAGGAGCTAACTAATCAAATCGTGAATACGAATATTTGTCTCGATATGACTGATCAATTTGGTTCGCTTCCATCCATACCAGGTATGACCGTTACTCCACCAATCACTTTTACGATGGTGAGTACTGCGACCAATCAGGTTGTCTCTGATTGTTTTGCAACCGATGCGACAGTTATTTCTGATGCGTTTACTGATGAATCATGGGTCAGGGGGGCTGATGGCAATTTTATTCAAACTGGGTTTTAGTTTGAAGTACTCTTCACCTTAATCCTGGATTCTTCAGTTGGACGTGGCGAGTTTGTAGTTTTCGGGCTGCCTGACAAGGCGCGGGAAAAACTTTACGGCGCAGCACATAATTGATATGTAAGCAAAAAGGTTTTTCCGCAATACAGCCGTTGGGATGAAGTCTGTATTTCTAAAGGCGCCCTCAAATACATTTGTTAAACAGGTTATAGATATGAATCAATCTTCGCTTCCTGAATTGTCATTGCTTGAAACACGTGTGCTGGGTGTTTTATCAGAAAAGCAAAAAACAGTTCCTGATACCTATCCGTTAACACTGAATTCCTTGGTTGCAGGTTGTAATCAGAAATCCAGCCGTAATCCGGTGATTAATGCGTCACAAAGCGAGATTCAAGAAGTCGTTGATAATCTGAAGTTTTTGTCTTTTGTTATTGAATCAAGTGGTGGCAGAACGGTACGTTATGCGCATAATATTGAACGTGTATTGCAGATTCCAATGCAGTCTGCGGCGTTATTAACGATATTGATGCTGCGTGGGCCGCAAACAGCGGGTGAATTAAGAATTAATAGTGAGAGACTGCATAAGTTTGCTGATATTTCTTCAGTTGAGAGTTTTTTACATGAACTGTCAGAACGTTCCGCAGGAAGCCTAGTAAGAGAATTGCCGCGTCAACCGGGTGCGCGTGAGAATCGTTGGGTGCATTTGTTATCTGGTGAACCTGAAATTGCAGTTGATAAAACGATCGATTCTCCGGTGGTACGTTCTGAACAAACGAATGCCGCAAGTGATGTTGCAGAACTAAAAGCCAAGGTTGCAGCGCTAGAAGTTGAAGTGAGCGCGTTGAGAAAGATTGTCACGAATGTTTGTCAGCAATTAGACATTGTTGACAGTGATTTATGAGAAAACAAAAGCTGTCAAATTGATGCATTTTAGCAATGCAAAAGTGTTTAGTAATTTTGTATTAATGTTGGGTCTGACTTATCAGGCATTAAAGTGAAAACGTAACTATTCAGCTTACCCCTAGGATTCACCATTTCTGTGTTACAAAATGATCATTTACACGTGTAAATTCACATTTTGCGCCTTGAACTGATGAATCCTAGGGGTAATCAGAACAGTTACCGCAATATACTGACTAGATACGTGAAGTAAGAAAACGCCCAACTTAAGAAAAAGGTTTCCACACAAGAAGCGGCACAAAGGTGCCCAATACTCAAACAAGCTTCTATTACGCTCGACTATCCCGCTGCAAATTTCCAAAAGGCTCTGCTAACGGGCATGTAATGAAAACTAAAATATTCCCCAATTACAGCTATTGAACCTAAAACCCTCAGTTGAATGATGCTTAGAGTGCATTGTTGTTTATTTTTGGCAAGGCGCAGTGAGGAGTAATAACTAGTTATTACAACGAAGTGCAACGCAGCAAAAGATAAAGAACAGTGTGCTATAAGCGTCATAGCGTGGTTCTCCGTTAGGGTGCGTAGCATTCGACAAAATATTTGTTTTATTTCATAAGACTGGCCAATACTGAAGCGATCAACTGAGGATTTTAGGTTCATCAACACAAATTAATTGAGCGATTTCTCGCACCAAATCTGGACCGCGATAAATTAGTCCGGTATAAATTTGTACTAAACTAGCACCCGCATCTATTTTCTGTTTCGCATCAATTGCCGACATAATACCGCCGACACCAATGATCGGTATGACACCATTTAAGGCGCCGTGCAGTTGATGAATGACTTTAGTTGCTTGCTGCGTTAAGGGCGCACCACTTAAACCGCCAGTTTCTTTTGACACAGGAAATTGATCAATTCCGGCTCGAGAAATTGTTGTATTGGTTGCAATAACACCATCAATTTGATGTTTCAGTAATAATGCCGCAATCGATTCAATTTGTGAGGCTTCCAGATCAGGGGCGATTTTTACCGCCAACGGCGTATATTTACCATGTTTTTCTGCCAGTTTTTCTTGTTCTAACTTTAATTCAAACAATAAATTATTGAGTGACTCGGCATCTTGTAGCTGACGTAAATTTTTTGTGTTCGGAGAAGAAATGTTAACCGTGACATAGGTGGCACAGTTATAGACTTTACGTAAACAAATTAGATAATCATCGACGGCTAATTCAACGGGTGTATCAAAATTTTTACCAATATTAATACCCAAAACACCCTGATAATCAGAGTTACTAACATTCTCTAGCAGCGCATCCACGCCATGATTGTTAAACCCCAAACGGTTAATCACCGCCTTAGCCTGCGGCAGACGAAAAACGCGTGGCGTTGGATTACCTGGTTGAGAACGAGGCGTCACTGTACCAACTTCGAGAAAACCGAACCCTAGTGCAGCTAAGGCATCCAAATGTTCGCCATTTTTGTCTAAGCCCGCAGCTAACCCAATGGGATTAGGAAAACTGATACCCATCACTTGGCGCGGCTGGCAAGTAAAGGGTTTGTTATTGAGCAAACCAAGTTTTTTAGCTTTCTCAATGGCACTAAATGTAATGCAGTGTGCCGCTTCAGGATCAAGTTTAAAAAGCAGTGGGCGTAGTAGAGAATATAACATGCGGCTAATTCTATCTTGAAAAGCCGAATAATTTAAATAAGATTTGTAAGAAAAATCGCTTTCGCCAAAAAAATATCAGTATAAGAAATTGATGGCTTTGTTATTTCGAACGTTATTGGTTAAAGATAAAATGATTAGAAGGGAATTTGGAAGAAAATAGAAAAGGTAAGTAAAAGGGCTACCTAAGTTCAGGTAGCCCTTTTACTTTATGGTACTGGGTTAAGCTGTGCTGGCGTTAATCCCCAATCACTACCTAAGTTTTGTACCCACCCATTGTATACATTTGGTACAGCATAGATACCTTGACCTCCGGTACCAGCTAAGCTAACAACGGCATCATCCGTCGGAACATTTCCGTCAGCGACCAATGCAATCCGGCCAGCAATAGAAGAGTTAGCTGGATTGTTTATATCAACGTCAACAATTATTAACTGATTAGAAAACTTGCTGGTGACATAAGCATAGTAACCACCGCCAGCTTTGGCGCCAAAGTTCACACCGTGACAGCCTGGATCGCAAGGTAACATTTTGACCACTTGATCAAGTTGTGTGTCAATAATTGTAATTGTTCCGCCTGTATTCGCCGTTACAACAACTCGACCTGTTGGATCAACAGGTGTTTGGATCGGAAAGACACCAAGTGTAACCAAACCATCACCATCTTTATCGGTTGCGGTTGTATCACCTGTCGGATTGACTGGATCGTAGTCAGCAATCAGATTGATCTTTTTGATGGGTGTACCATCTATACCGATAACATTTATTGAGTGATCCAATAGATTGGAAACATAGAATTTATCTATACCCATTCCGATGGCGATAGGATGTGGTCCATGAGGGAAATTTCCACCAGCAGCTGGTCTACCAACAATTGCGCCAGTACTGTTATCATAGATCCCAGCATCACCGGTATTGATATTCGGCGTTACAATAGTTCCATCTGGTGTGACCCAATGACCATGTGGCATTGCAGGGATTTGGCCTGGTAACTGAGTCCGTGTCATAGATTGCGCCTCAGTTGCACCTGCCGGGAATCTTACAATACCATTCTCACCATTGATGGCAACAGTCACTTCGTCAGTTCCAGGTATGGTCATAACATGTGAAGGAGAATCCCCGACTTGGATATTATTAATTAAAGCGCCTGTTTCACGATCAATTGTAGTCAGTTTGTTATCAAACCACTGGGTTTGATAAATAACAGATTGATCAGCATTACTCCAAATATTATGTGGATGATTCATGTTGATCGCTGGCAAAGCTATCTTGCGTTTGATGGTCCAATTTGTTGCATCCAAAACGGTAATCGTTCCAGGCTTGGTTTTGCCAGCAGTTTTTTCAAATTGGGTATCAATCCATACTTCACCGATACCCGGTGTAGCTGGATTAAATAAGCCTTCTAATGCAATGTCTTGACCATAACGGCTTTCCAATACGTCTCTCAACGGCACCCCTTCAACAAGATTTCCATCAAGATCACCAATTGCGACATCTACATTTGGATAGCTCGCATGCCATGGTTTGGAAGAGGTGTAGTCTTGCCAATTTTCTTGTGTCGTTGCAACAAAGAATGTTCTTAATAAACGTGTTGCAAGATCACTGATTGTCGGTAGATCATTAATACCCGTTACAATATCAATTTTTGTGCCTAAATCGAAACCTGCGGTATTTGGGTCATCAATAATAACCGCACCAAACATATAAGGGTGAACTTTACAGGTAAAGACATAGAGTCCTGGTGTGTCAAGTTTAACGATACCACCACCCCTATATGCTTTCGATTGATCAAAAGGCATCATATGCGGATCACCTAAAACAGGATCGTTAGCATCACTAGGCCATAGCAGTGATGTAACCGTATGTACTGCATTGGTGTCTGACATAATGAAATGAACCGTGGTTCCTGGTGGTCCAATTTCGAGTGAAGGCGAAATAGTTGCATGCTTGATTTGATCGCTACGTATACTTCTAAAAAATTGACCTGGCTCATCAGATATTTCAAAAGTGACTAGACCAGGTTCGCCTGCAACAACGTTCGGCCAGATCTGTCCATTTGGAGAAGCACCAGCAATACTGTTTCCTAACTCGCCTGAATTTGGGTCAACCACATGAAATTTGCCCGCCATACCTGATTCCATGTGAGAAATTAGATGACAGTGATATTGCCAGAAACCAGTTCCAACACCTGTGCCAGATTTGATCGTAAAGGCATGGGTATCGAATGGTTGAGCTAAGAGTTTCGCATCAATAATGCTGGGCTCAACACCTTGAGCGACAAAATCAGTTTCATCAGGCCAACGATGAGCGTGTAAGTGGAATGTATGGTCAGGTCCAATCGCCAGGATATGGAAACGGACAATATCATCTAGAACAGCGCCCAGTGTTGGGTTGGTCCATAATGGTGTTTGCGTGCCATTACTTATTTCGGTGCCCCAAAATGTTGAGCCGACCATGAACATAACGAAATCTTTTTTCAGCTCTGATTTATTTACGGCTGTGATAGTTCCATCACCATCAATATAGCTTTGCACTGTTCCATCAGTATTTTCAACGATGAGTGCGCCAAATAACCCGGTTAGATGGGAACCTAGATCACCATATGGGTGTGTACCAGCCACAGTAGCTGTAAATTGGGTACTGGTACTGTTTCCCGGCGCTAACTGGGCATCAATCATTGGCGCAAGTGCTGGTATCAATAAGCCAACATCCAGTGGTGTATTGTTGGTTAATTCAACATTAATGACATCACCCTGTTTTACAAAGATTGTAGGGCCAGGTATGGTCGCTCCATCAGGGTAATTCTGAGTACTGCCATCACTACTCGTATGGCTAATCATTTGATAAGCCGGCTGCCCATTGGGTAATAATTCAGCTGACATAACAATATTATGCGTAGCAGCAAGTGCAATATGGGGCACAAGAAAAGCTACTATAAATAACTTAATTGCTAAGATCGTTTTCATATTTATTCTCTCACTCAATTTACTAAAATTCATATTCATCCTCTTATTTAAATGCTGAGGTTTTATGGATTAACTAGAAAGCTACCTTGCATTCCTAATAACCGACTTGAAAAGGCCGTATCCGTGTATGTTGAATCTTCTGAGGCATTAACAGTAAACACAAGTTTTTCAATTGGTCCCAGTGCTTTGCTGTTAACCATATTTTGAGTGCCTGGTTCTGGCCATAAATAGTTTGGCAGGGTAAATTGATGAATATTTGTTCCTAAAGCAATGAGGTGAAATCTGACGTTGGTGTTTTCTTGTGCGGTCAAAGTCGGATTAACACCAGCGGGTGTATGTAGGCTTGTTTCATTATCAATTTCAGTTCCCACAAAAGCATCATCAAAGATATACAGTACGTAATCTTTCATCACACTATCCAGTGAAACTGATTGACGTGTACCGCCACTGTTTACATCTACAATATTGGATGCCGGATTAACAATTACGGCGCCATACAAACCTCTATCTTCTGCGCCATTATGAGTCAACAAATTGTGATCATGATAAGGCCAGGTACCAGCAGTCCCAGGTGCCGCAACCCAGCGATATTCATAAGACATTGCAGGTGTAGCACTTTCATCCATCAAAAAGTTAATGTATTCGAGTGTGCCGTCACTGATGATATCGTAATGAACGCCATGAACATGAACACTAACATGCTCTTCCGCAGATGAATTTGTGTCGAAAGCATGAATCAACTTAAGGGTAACTTCATCACCTTCAGTAATAACAATAGTTGGTCCTGGGATGGTTGGAGTATTAGGGTATCTGCTAGTAATATCTGTCGCGTTACCACCATCCAAATCGGAAACCGTATATTGCCGCATACCATAAGCAAAATAACCACCGTCAAATTTTTCTGCCACCAACTCTATCGTGTGCAGCTTGCCGCTCTCAGCTTGCTGTGCATAGCTATTTACACTAATAAAGCAAAAAAACAGTGCGAAAATACAGCTTGACAGTACAGCGCTACTTGATCTGTATTGCATATTTCTCCCCTCTTATTTATTTCTTAATGAACAAAATCCGAGCGGTGCGACAAATTGTCGCACCGCTCGTAAATATACCACGTTCCAAATACAAATATGTGATATTTATCATAGTCTTTGGGATTTATGTAAAGCTGTGGCATCAGAATTGCCTACCTAGCTATTTTTTTACCCAGATTTTCTATTTGAGTTTATTAACAAGAGAAAATGAGCGTAAATTACAGGGCATCTCTAAAAATTCATCGCTCGCCCAGATATAAGGCACGGTGACAAATTTTGTGGCGCAGCATATGATTAATATGTAGCAAAAAATTTCTCAGAACAAACACTGCAATTAAGATGAGATCTGTATTTTTAGAGGTCCTCTACACAGAATTCAAGGGAAAGTATTCAATAACCAAAGGATAATGATGCGTCTCTAGCCTGATTACATCAGTTGCTGGAGTTTAAACAATGAGCTGTTTTAAATTGGGCGTACTTGCGACCAGAAACGCAGTTTTTTGGGGTAAGGAAGTATGTGCGCACAATTCATATGAGGGCCAGTAAAAACCAGCAAGCGAAGCTTAGGATATAAATTGTACCTTTAGTAAATTTACAAGAATCAATAACAATAAGGGTTACAAGCAGAAGTCAAGATACCGATAAGATATTCAGATTCAGGGTAACCAACTAACAAGTTTTCTTGGAAGAAAACCTGCTAGTTAAATTCACCTAATCTTTTATTGAGAATTCTTTACGAAATCAACTAATCTTTGGTAAGTAAACAAGTAGTCCTGTCCTTTCAGCGGAGTATGACACTGAACACAATTTAAGTCATTATCTTTTACGGTCCCATCAGGATTATAAACTGCAAACCCCCAATCGCCAGTACGATTTTCAGCCGGAAAACTGGCATCCCATTCATCTTGTTTCTCCATCACAGCAACAGCGGCCAGTGCATCAATTTCAAATAACCCATCATCACCTGCAACCGGTTTGCCGTCGGCATCTGTCTTGGTACTGTATATTTCCATCACCACAACAGAACCTGATGCACCACTTTCACCTTGTGTATAGCCTGAAATTGTAGCTTCATTGGCATATAACTTGGCGACCTGAGTCTGATTGGCACGATTGGCTGTCGCGTATTTAGTAAAAGATTCTTCATAGCCCACCGGGAATTTGACATGTTCCGGGTCGCCACCACTGAAAGCAGTCAATGGTGTGAATGCAATAATTGCAGCAACTGTGGTTAACGCATATTTCATATTTTTCTCCTTAGTTAACTTCCTAAATCAATCACCAATTTTGCTGATAAATAAATCACCAGTAATGCAAGTCCCAAATGAACAGCAAACCGAACGGGATGCTCTTTAACCGCATCAAAAAAGGTTCTATGCTTTCCTTCTTTTTTTAAACGGTCATATTCCGCCCTGACTCTGATACCTCGCTCCTTTTGGTATTCATCCAATAATGCGCGCGCTTGTTTAAACTGTCCCGCATCTCTAAGCCATATGGCAGGCATTGAAACACCCCAGTTACCGGGCGATGTTTCATAAAAATCAATATCATTATTGGTCAGTAATTCACGCACATCATCGGCTTCATCATCTGAAACGCCATTAAGCCTGAATAAAATTTTTGCCATTGGTAATCTTTTCTTGTGTTATTTTCTGGGTAACTATTCAGCTCACCCCTAGAATTCATCATTTCTGTGTTACAAAATGATCATTTACACGTGTAAACTCACATTTTGTGCCTTGAACTGATGAATTCTAGGGGCAATCTGAACAGTTACCGCAATGTGTTGAATAGTTACTTTTCTGGTTGTTGTGCCTATTTTGGCACTGATGCTATCTTTGCACCCAATTAATTGTCAAGCTTTGCAACAAATACTTAATGGATTTATTTAGTATGTCTAAGAAAAAAACAATATTAATAACAGGTTGTTCAAGTGGTATTGGCTATTGTGTTGCCAAAGCACTACATCAACAGGGCTATCGTGTATTTGCCACGGCCAGAAAAGAGGAAAGTGTTGAGAAACTATTAGCAGAAGGACTGGAGAGCCTTTATCTAGACTTGACCGATTCCGATTCCATACGCCTAGCCTTTGATGAGGTAATGCGACGAACTGATGGAGAACTATATGCGTTATTTAACAACGGCGCATATGGTTTACCGGGTGCCGTTGAAGATTTAAGTCGAAATGCTTTGCGGATACAATTTGAAACAAATGTTTTTGGTTGGCAAGAACTAACTAATCTCGCGATACCGGTCATGCGAAAACAAGGCTACGGGCGTATTATTCAAAACAGTTCCGTTCTGGGTTTCGTATCCCTATCTTTTCGTGGTGCCTACAATGCTTCAAAATACGCAATTGAAGGTTTAAGCGATACCATGCGTCTCGAACTCAGGGGCAGCAATATTTTTGTCAGTTTGATAGAACCCGGCCCTATAGCCAGTCAATTCAGAATCAACTCAGTCAAGGCATTGGCAAAATATGTGGATATTGATAACAGCTTGCATCACGAAAGATATCGAAAAGTGTTAAAACGACTTAATACAAAAGGTCCAGCGGTTCCTTTCACCTTACCACCAGAAGCCGTATTAAAACGAGTCATTCACGCATTAGAAGCCCCAAAACCAAAGCCACGCTACTATGTCACATTCCCAACCTATTTGTTTGGTGTTCTAAAACGCATACTCAGTACGCGTGTACTGGATGTCATTCTGGCAAAATCAAGTAATAATTAGGTAACTATTCAGCTTGTCCCTAGATCCCACCATTTCTGCGTTACAAAATAATCATTTACACGAGTAAACTAACATTTTGCGCCTTGAACTGATGAGATCTAAGGACAATCAGAACAGTTCCTGCAATACGCAATACACTGACTGGTAACATAATGAGTAGACAAAAAAACACCTCATTAATTATCTTAATGAGGTGTAAAGGCTTCGTCACGAACTCATACATACTACGGGTGAAACTACAACAAGGAGAATTAAATCTCTAATGTTTTACTACTCAAATCAAATAAAGTTCTTTTATCAGAATTTATAATTTAACGAATCTTGTTTAGAAACCGATACCAACATAACCACCAGCAGTCATACCATCGACTCTTACGCCATCGGTAGGTCCTGTGGTCAAGTTATAACGACCTTCCATACCAACATAAAAATCTTTCCAAACGTTGTATTCTAAACCTGCACCAAACATGATGCCCGGCGCTAAATAGGTAACGGACTCAGTCGTTGGGCTAACCACATGAAGTGCCAAACCGCCAGGAATAATCCATGGTCTAATTTTTGATCCTTCCATGAATTTAATTTTTGGCGCCGCTGTTAAGGTAAATTGACTCACTGTAACAGTACGTGGGTTCAATGAACCGCCCGCCAATTGAGTCGGCGCATTCGCCAATGCGTTACCTTGAACCTTATCGCCAAACTCTTTGTACTCAAACATCAACTCAGCCAGAACAGAAGTTCTTGGTAAGAAACCCCATGCATCGTCGGTCAGATTCCAATCAAGCCCAGCACCAACATAAAAACCATCTTTGTCTGCCCGGTCTTGTGCGCCAACTGGTGCGACATTACTGGCTATACTAGAGCCAGTGCGAGTATCCATTGCGTGTGTAAAACCGCCACGGAAAAATACTCTGTGTCCTTTCTTTACATCAGCACTACCCGTTGATGCTGCTGCACGTTTCTCTAAATTAGCATTACTTTGTTCAATACTATTTACCTTTTGTACAGTTTGCGAAGATTCTGATTTGATTTTTTCTAATTCAGCCTGAATGGCTTGCAAACTTTGTTCCAACTGCTGAATACGCTGTGCGGACCCATCTCCATTAGCTAACGCCTGTGGTGCGACCATTGCTGCAGCAATAACCAGCGAACTGGCAGCAACACGGATTGTCCGTGTTCTGTCAAAAATATTTTTCATTCAATCCTCCTTTAATACTTATTTAATTGGTGGTGTATATTATTTGTTTTCTTATTTTCTTATTACTAACTGCTTGCTCTTTAATAGCTTCGCATGATAGAAAATCATTGTTCAAGAAAGTTTGATCTTAATCAAGGTAATAGTAATTAACAGCAAATATTCAACAAAAAAGAGACATGATTCCTTTGCTTTCAACACGCGCACCTTTTCCACCATTAGAAACAGCACTACAAGAACCCAATGGTTTATTAGCTGCTGGAGGCGATCTTTCTGTTGAACGTCTGTTAAATGCCTACCGAATGGGGATCTTTCCTTGGTTTAATGAGGATGAACCAATCCTTTGGTGGAGCCCTGATCCACGCATGGTGTTATATCCCAATGAATTAAAAATTTCCCGTTCATTGCGTAAAACAGTTAAGAAAAACCAATTCAAAATTTACTTCGATCGTCATTTCAATCAAGTCATGCACGCTTGCGCTGCACCCCGTAGTGGGCAGCCCGGAACTTGGATACACCCGGAAATGATCACCGCTTATAACGAACTACATCAAATGGGGTATGCACACTCAGTAGAAGTTTTAATGGATGATTCGCTGGTTGGCGGACTTTATGGCGTCGCATTGGGAAAAGTTTTTTTCGGTGAATCAATGTTTTCTAAAGTTACCGATGCTTCTAAAGTCGCATTTGTTTATTTAGTCAAACAATTGCAAGACCAGGGGTTTGAATTAATTGATTGCCAGGTTAAAACCACACATTTGGCTTCCTTGGGCGCACGTGAAATACCTAGAGCCGAATTTAGTCAGCACCTTTATACTTTAATACCGCATATTGATAAAGGTAACAGGTGGCACACTGACCAAACAAACTAATCATTAACATAACTAAATAATTGCTTTCACTCACAAAACCATACTCATTTAAACCTTAGTTCGACGTAATTGGCACTCGAGCCAACGTTTGTAGGGAAAGAAATCGACTTGAATCGTGTGGCGGGTGGAAGAGACATAACGATTGGCAAGGGCAGTCTGATCATTGATAATTGCTCGAATCATTTTGTCATATGTCGGCAGGTTCAATCGACCCGAAATAAGGCCTGCCACCCATTTGGCCTGTAGTTCCGCCAAGGGCATAATCGCACCCAGCGGCTGAATCAGACCGATAAAATAGAGCCCGGGATGGTCAGGATGAACAACCTTGCCATATAGATCGATTCGATTCTCCGTGGTTGAAATCAAATCATCACTAAGGAACGGAAAGCAAATCTGATAGCCAGTGGCGCATATGAGAACATCGACCGTCTCGCGACTGCTATCAGTAAAGATGATCTCGGATCTATTGAGACGCTCCACAGCCGGTTTCGGAATGACTTTGCCTGCTTTTACTAGCGGCAGTAGCTCAGTTGATAAAGTCGGATGCTCGGTGAGGATCCTAGTTGGCGGCACGGGCATAACAGTGCTAGATTGCCGACCGCGGCTTAACCAGACCAGCAAAGAAAAAAGAACTTGTTGTACACAGAATGGAAATCTGGAAAAAAAAGGGGTTGTCCATTTATCGGTCGGTCGGCCAAGCAGATAACGAGGAATAACATGCGCGCCGCGACGACTCGCCAGGAAAGTTTGGGCCGCAACCGGTGCCACATCACAGGCAATGTCAACGCCAGAATTGCCGACGCCCAAGATTAATACGTTTTTGTTCTTGAAATCATCAGGATTACGATACTGACATGAATGAATTGTTTCACCATCGAATTTGCCTGGGAAATTGGGCATCTTAGGCTGCCAGTGGTGACCGTTGCACACCAGCACAGCGGTATAAGTATTTGTTTTCCTGATACCGGAATCCAAGTTTTCCGTACTGACTTTGTAACCACCATCAAGAAGCGGTTCTACGTGGTTAACACGTGTTCGGAAACACACCAGAGAAATAAGCCCAAAGTGCTCAGCGTAGCGCTCGAAGTACTCAAGTACCTGGCTGTGATGCGGGTAATTCGGGAAATCCTCCGGCATGGGAAAATCTGAAAAGGCCATCCGATCTTTAGAGGTATCGATGTGCAACGAATCATACGCCGCAGAACATCCGTTATCGTTGTTATAATGCCAAAGACCACCAATTCCAGAGCCCATTTCGAACCAGTCAAAAGTGATGGCATTTTCATGAAGTGTCTTGGCGGCTGTAAGACCAGAAGCCCCTGCGCCGATAATGCAGATTTTATGCGTCATGTGTTAAACAGTTTTTAATGAATCTAAGTTCTTCAGTTGACAGTACCCTAATCCTTAAATTTATAATGAAAAATCTGAGTTTATTGTGACATCACTATCTTGAATAGTTGATTCATCGCCACATCGCTTTATTACAAGGTAATATACGCAGCAACAAACAAACTAACAATTATTTTGAAGAACTTCCGCATAAAATTATTCATCACCTTCCTTCTGGGCATGATTACGGTGCTCGGTTTTGCGCCTTTTCACCTGTTCTTTTTACCGGTGATCACATTAGCGTTATTGTTCCGGTCATGGCATCGCAGTACCACACCCAAACAGGCGGCGTTATTGGGATTTTCATTCGGTATGGGGCTATTTCTCGCTGGAATATCCTGGGTTTATGTCAGTATGCATGAATTTGGCAATATGCCGATGCCCCTCGCAGGGACTGCTGTGATTCTGTTATGCATGTATTTGGCCTTATATCCAGCTGTAAATGGCTGGGTTATTGGGAAATTGCACCAATTGCACATCGGTACACCTTTTGCCTGGATGATGACGGCTACCGCGTTGTGGATTATCTTTGAATGGCTGCGCGGCAGTTTGATTACTGGGTTTCCCTGGTTGGTAATGGGTTATACCCAAGTGCCGATTAGTCCGCTGGTGGGATTTGCGCCGGTGATTGGGGTTTATGGCGTATCGCTACTGGTGGTACTCAGTGCGGCTTTGTTATTTCTGTGTTTTGAAAAGGGTATCAGGCGTTGGCGCTATGGTCTGGTTCTCGGCATGATTTGGGTGAGTGGCTTTGGTTTGCAGCAAATCAATTGGGTTAAACCGATTGGCGAGCCGATCAGTGTCAGTTTGTTACAGGGCAATATTGCGCAGGATATGAAATGGCGTGAAGATTATATCGCTCAAACCATGAAGATTTATGCGGACCTTGTTTTGGAAAGTAAAACACGCTTGATTGTAACGCCTGAAGTTTCTCTGCCGCTTTTTAGTCATTTCGTACCCAGAGATTATCTAGATCCTCTTGCCGAACATGCCAAAAAATACGATGGTGATGTGTTGATTGGCATGGTGGAAATGGATCCCAACGGGACAGATGACTATTACAACACCATGTTTAGCTTCGGTTCGTCACCGGAGCAGCTTTACCGCAAGCATCATCTGGTGCCATTCGGCGAGTTCATTCCATTTGAACCCATTTTTGGCTGGTTTATCCGCATGATGGAAGTTCCATTAGGGAATCTTAATATTGCACGTGGCAGTATCGACCAACAACCACTGGACTTAGCGGGACAAAAAGTAGCCGTCAACATATGCTATGAAGATGTTTTCGGAGAAGAAATCATTTATCAGCTGCCACAAGCCACCATGTTGGTGAATGTCAGTAATGATGCCTGGTTTGGCCGCTCCATCGGGCCACAACAACATTTGCAATTTTCACAAATGCGCGCCTTGGAAACCGGACGTTATATGTTGCGGTCAACCAATACCGGGATAACCGCCATTATTAATGAACGTGGCATCATCGATCAAAAAATAGAAATCTATACCACCGCAGCGCTACATGGCATGGCACAAGGATTCACCGGAACCACACCCTATGTGCGCACCGGCAACTATCTAGCGCTGGGATTAGCCGCTTTGTTTTTATCTATTGGATTGATATCAGCTTTTCGTCACAAACAATCTAAAAAATCTACTCATTGAAGTCCCCTGGTAAATTGTTATTTATTTCGTAGCATTGACGCCATCCCATTTTCTTGATCCGAAAGAATCGTCCGTATATTGCAATTACAGTACTCAATTCACATTGAAATACAAAATATAAGCAAAGATTTACCGTCAAGATTACATCGATAAAATAGTAGTTTTAGCTTTCCAGCATTAGCTGAAAACTAACTAGACGGCATACTAGGATCTCCTAAGTTTAAGTTTTTCCTAATCCAAGTAATGCATTACATCCAAATTGATTTATAATCCACTATTCATTAAAGTAAGTTAAGCATAACTTTAGTATTTTTCGCACAAGCTTGTTAGCAAGAAAGGGAGATCATCAATGCATATAGGCATACCCGCAGAGATTCGCGGGGGAGAGACGCGTGTCGCGGCTACACCGGAGACCGTAAAAAAATTTACTGCAAAGGGCATTCATGTAGTATCCGTGCAATCTGGCGCTGGTGCTGGCGCAAGTATACCGGATTCGGCATATGAAGAAGCGGGGGCAAAAATAGTTGCTGACGCAACAGCGTTATACAGCCAATCTGAAATTGTACTGAAGGTGAGGGGGCCTGAATCCAGTGAATTAGCGTTAATACGCAAAGATGCTGTTTTAATTGGCCTTTTAGCACCACACAAATCAGATGGCATTGAAGCGTTGGCAAAATATGGTTTAACCGCATTTTCCATGGAAAAATTACCGCGTATTACACGCGCTCAGAATATGGATGTGCTTTCTTCTCAGGCAAATATCGCAGGCTATAAATCAGTACTTATGGCGGCTGATGTTTATCAGAAATTTTTCCCCATGTTAATGACAGCGGCTGGCACGGTTAAGGCGGCTCGCGTTTTGATATTAGGTGCAGGTGTTGCGGGCCTACAAGCGATTGCAACAGCAAAGCGGTTGGGTGCAGTTGTGGAATCGTTTGATGTGCGCCCTGCTGCGAAAGAGCAGGTTGAGAGTCTGGGGGGGAAATTTATTGAAGTGCCTCTCAGTGATGAAGAAAAAGAAAAAGCGGAAACCGCCGGCGGCTATGCAACTGAGATGTCTGAGGATTATAAGCGTCGTCAAGGTGAATTAGTACATGAACGTGCGATTGCGGCGGATGTTATTATTACAACAGCCTTGATTCCTGGGCGTCCTGCTCCCGTTTTGATTAAAGAAGAAACTGTGCAAGCAATGAAACCAGGCTCAGTTATTGTGGATATGGCTGTCGAAGCAGGTGGTAATTGTCCTTTATCTGAACTGGACAAAACAGTTGTTAAGCATGGGGTGCATTTGATTGGTATCGCCAACATTCCAGGACTGGTAGCAACTGATTCCAGCGCGTTATATGCACGTAATTTAATGAACTTTCTAAATTTGATGCTTGATCCGGAAACTGGAGCGCTCAAACTGGATCGTGAAGATGAAATTATTGCCGGAACGCTGGTTTGCACAAACGGTGAAATGATTAATAATTGATACGTTTAAGACGTACAGTTTACGAAATTATAAGGAGTAATCATGATTGATGTTGATCCAGTTATTATCAATCTAATAATATTTGTGCTGGCGATTTTTGTTGGCTACCATGTGGTATGGAATGTCACACCAGCATTGCATACGCCCTTAATGTCAGTAACCAACGCGATATCCAGTATTATCATTGTGGGTGCCATGTTGGCAGCTGGACCTGCTGAGGCTGATTGGGGTGTATGGCTTGGTGCTGCGGCGGTTACGCTGGCGGCAGTTAATGTATTTGGTGGGTTTCTGGTAAGTCAACGAATGCTGGAAATGTTTAAGAAAAAAGAAAAAAAAGGAAAAGCATAAATGTCTGCAAATATGGTAGCACTTGCATATTTAGTTGCTTCAGTATTTTTCATACTGGCACTAAAAGGCTTAAGCTCGCCGGAGTCTGCACGTCGCGGAAATTTATTTGGCATGGTTGGTATGGCGATTGCGATCGCCACGACAATGACCCTGACTGATAATTGGCCCTTGATATTAGGTTGTATTGCGGTTGGTGGTGTTATTGGCGCCATTGTCGCAAAACGTGTACAAATGACAGCGATGCCGGAATTAGTGGCATTTATGCATTCACTGGTTGGTTTGGCGGCTGTATTTATCGCTATTGCGGCGATAAATAACCCGGTTTCATTTGGTTTGCCTGAGGTTTTACCTGCAGGTAGTAAGATAGAATTATTTTTGGGTACATTTATTGGTGCAATGACATGGTCTGGATCAGTCATTGCGTTTTTAAAATTATCCGGTCGCATGAGCGGTACACCAATTGTCTTTAGTGGGCAACATATGCTGAATTTGTTGCTCGCAATTGCCATGGTTGGATGTGGTTTGTGGTTTTTCTTTAGTGAAACAACAAATTGGACCGCGTTTATTGCCATGACAGCGATCGCGTTTTTATTAGGATTCCTCATCATTATTCCAATTGGTGGTGCGGATATGCCGGTTGTCATATCAATGCTTAACTCATACTCTGGATGGGCTGCAGCGGGTATTGGCTTCTCAATCGGAAACCCAATGTTGATCATCGCCGGTTCATTGGTTGGTAGCTCTGGTGCAATTCTGTCTTATATTATGTGCAAAGCCATGAATAGACCGTTTCTTTCTGTCATATTGGGTGGTTTTGGCAGTGATGGAGGTGTGGCAGTTAGTGGTGACGGTACAGAAAAAACACATAGAAGTGGTAGCGCCGATGACGCCGCTTTCCTGATGGGAAATTCGGATAGTGTAGTCATTGTTCCCGGATATGGCTTGGCGGTTGCAAGAGCACAGCATGCTGTTAAAGAACTTTCTGACATGCTGTTGGAGAAAGGCGTCAATGTACGTTTTGCAATCCATCCAGTTGCTGGACGTATGCCCGGACATATGAATGTGTTGCTGGCAGAAGCAGAGATTCCTTATGAGCAAGTTCTGGAAATGGATGAGATCAATAGTGATTTTTCTGATACCGATGTGGTGCTAGTTTTGGGTGCTAATGACGTGGTTAATCCGGCAGCATATGAGAAAGGTAGCCCAATTTATGGTATGCCTATTTTAGATGTACATAAAGCCCGCACAGTCATGGTAGTCAAACGTAGTATGGGTGTTGGCTACGCCGGGCTTGATAATGACTTATTCTATATGGACAGAACCATGATGATTTTTGGTGATGCCAAGAAAGTTGTCGAAAACATGGTTAAGTCTCTATAAGATAACTAAATGAAAAGTAAAGTAAACAACTTTACTTTTCATTTACAAATACAAACTGGTCCCTACGTTTTTTATTTTAACGAAAATGGCTTTGCAATATAGAAACCTTGTACATAATCAATGCCGATTTCTCGCAATTTATTAACAACTTCATCAGTCTCAACCAACTCAGCAATTGTTTTGGCGTTGATACTAGCAGCTAATTTCCCAATTTTAGTCACTTCCTCTAAATCGTCATTATCATTTAGGATATTACAAATTAAGCTGCCATCTATCTTCAGATAATCAACTTTCATTTTGTTCAACAAATCGAGAGCAGACTGATTATGGCTAAAGCCACATAATGAAACAGAACTACCAAATTTTCGTATTTTCTCAGCAAATTTCTGTGCAGCACTCGAATTTGACTCTGCATCAGCTTCCTCAACTTCAAAACAAAGCAACCCCGGTCTAACATTTCTTTCTTCTAATTTACTTTGTACGAAACCAGGAAAACGGACATCGCATAATGTGTCTCGTGCAACATTGATACAAAAAACCTGATCAACTTCAGAGCTTGAACTTTGTGTTGACAACCATTGAATGATCTTTTCTACAATCCATCGATCAAGTTTTGGCATCATTTTAAATTGATCGACAAATGGTAAGAATGATCCCGGTGGCATCAAATTATTCTCTTCCTCCGCCATACGAATTAAAATCTCTTGATGTACTAATGAAGAAGAATTTAGTGCTATTGGCGCAATTTTTTGACAATATAAATTAAACTCCCCACCATCAATAGCCTGAAGGATTCTTGCCGCTGTAATATCGGATTGATAAGATTGTTCGTTTAATTTAGAATCCTCAGTTTCTTGTTTTGTTATCGAATTGGCTTTTACCAGCTCATTATCTTCCACACTTACAGATGAAATATTTTTTACAGACGTACGACATTTTTCATGGGAACGAGGTGTAATTAAGATATAAAAACCAAGAGTGTTCCCTTTGCCATCTATATGTGGAAGATATTGCTCAGAAAAAATATAGGGAAACCCTTTAGTTGATTTTAGCGTACGTTCATTATGTATTGTTTTTCCCGCGATAACCTCTGGCATAAAACTTTTCATACCCGAGAAAAACTCTTCATTTGTAAACTCCTGTAACAGATGACCATCGATTTGATCGGGCTTTAAACCAAACCAACTACGAAAAATTCTATTATGATAACGACAACGTTGATCCGTATTAAAATAAGCGAGCATAACGGGAATATTCTCATCAATAAACTGAGATTTAACTTTAATTTCTGAGGTAGTTTTTTCTGCCCACAGCCTATGCTTAATTTCATTTGTTAACCGCTCTTTACTTGCCAGTAACTGTGAAGAATAGTTCTTTATTTTTTTCTCTATCACGACAAGCTGCACAATCACCCCTAGCAAAGATAGAATTAAACAACCCCACAAGGAAAAAATCCACACAGGCTCTAAAGTTAAATTGATCAAACTGATAGCGAATAAAGCTATCGCTATAGTTATTGACAGGAATACCATCGAATAATGTTTAATGGTATCCCCTAAAGCGTTTTTAAGCATTTATGATCCTTAAGTACTAAAACAGGCCAGAAGCACATTTTTTATAATCTAAGCAAACAATTATTTGCTCCAACTAGCTATCTTTATAAAACGAAAGCGGCTTTGTAGCCAACCAGAATTTCCATAAATCTCTACGATTTATAACAAACGCTTGTTTCTTTATTCCATTAAACGTGATTATTGTTAATGTTTCTATCTCTCCTCTCTTCAAAGCTGCATACAAAGGCGCAAACCATTCCAAGTCAATTTTTTTTAAATTTTCACGCCATTCATAAGCCTCTCTATACTGGGCATTAACAAACAGTTCATCTATTATTATTAGGTCATCCTCAGAAGTCTTTGATGAAAGCCATGCTGACGCATTAAGCGGTAATTTATCATGCTTAATATTACTAAGACGTGATAACGAACACACAAAATCGCTATCACTCCATATTTTAGTATAAGAAGCCTGGATTGAAGGAGGAATAACCCCCCCTCCCCAGAACCAAACACTATTGATTGCAAGTTCCCCACGAATTTCACGTGCTTTATTTAATGGATGCTCATGCAATATCATTTGTATTTCATTAAACTTATTGTTCCAGAAAATGCCATCTTTTCCAGAAGACAAATAATTATTAATATTCTTACAAGTTACCTGGGCTAACGTATAGGTTTTGATTTCTGGTGTTTTTTTGAGATGGATATACCATCGCTTAGGATGTAATGGTAATATCTTCCATCCTTCGTCCATAAAATTACGATTTATTTCACTTGTAAATCCTTCAGCTTCCTCACTAGTAATTTTAAAAGCATGACTATCGGCAAGCATAATATGATTTTGTTCTATGCGTAGGTGTACTGGATCGGCACGGATCCAATAATCTTTACCACCTTCAACCACACTAGCACATTCTTCATGCAAGCTGATCGGTGCAATAGGCCAGTTTTGTTGTTTTTTGATGTTAAATATCTGACATAGCCAAGCTTCTAGCCCTTCCGATGACTGCGATAATCTATTGCTTTTTGCTAATAGCTTCTCTAAATAGGGCAGTGGAAGTTCATGATAGATTTGATTCTGAGTCGTATCTGGCCAGCATAACGCGGGAATAACAAGATGCAAATTCATATAATTGAGATAAAGAATAGATTAAAATGGATCGTGATCGGTTTAATGGCTGATAATAGAGCGCTTTCTCTTTCAAGCCATTCTAAGTGTTTGAGTGTTAGATACCAAGATCTAAATAGAATAAATTCATTATTAACATTCATTCAGGCTCACAAATAACGACTTAATTTATTTGTCGTATAATGCACCCTTGATCGCAAGCTTTCATAAGGACACCTCTAAAATTCCATATTTCGTTACAATACTTCGTTGTTCACAAAAAATGTTATCTTACATATCAGTCTATATGCTGCGACAACATTTTTTGTTCTCGCCTTGTCTTGTTTAAAACTCTGTATTTTTAGAGATGCCCATAATAAATTCTTAAAAAGAATATTTAACGATTAATACAAAACCATTAAATAATGAGTATTCAAGTACCATGGGGCCACATCAATGTATTGGTGGTCTGGATTATTATTTTCAGTATTGCTTATTTGTATTTTGATCAACATCAAAACCCGAAGGTCGCTGTAATAAAGGGTGAATCACAACACGGGGAAGTTTTCATTCCGCGATCAATTGATGGTCATTATTACGTACGTGGCTCAATAAATGGACACCCTATTGATTTTATGGTCGATACAGGAGCCAGTATCGTTTCTGTTAGTAAAACATTTGCTCAGATAGCTAACTTACCAACAGGTGCTCCAGCTAATTTCTCTACAGCTGGCGGTACGGTGATAGGCGAGATTGTTCCTGGTCAATTCGTAGAAGCAGGCGGTATTGCTGTTAATAATTTAAATATTTCAGTTGGAATACATGGAGGCACAGCATTACTTGGACAAAACTTTCTACGTCATGTTGATGTTGTCCAATCTAATGACACGATGATTTTACGCGTTAGATCAGAATAACATATCAAAAACACTATATTGATTAGTCTAACTTATAGACATGTTACATTCCATTTAACTGGTTCTTATTCTAAAGAAAAATTAATCAATATCAGATACAATCAAATAAAAGACTGATATCAAAATTTGAAGATACTATGTACCAGCATATAAAAGAGCTGGCTGACGGCGCGAAAATTCAGGTCAATAATGATTATTCATTGAACGTACCTGATACCCCAATTATTCCTTTTATTGAAGGTATTGGTATTGCACCCCAGGTACAAACCTCAACGTTCAGCGGCAATATTCGAAGCTACACACATGGCACCGCATCTAATATGCTGGAAAAAACCAGGTAAACCCTGAGTCACTCATTTTATCTGCTGAAATGATGTTAAGATATCTCGGTTGGATAGAGGCTGCTGATTTGATCAGCAAAGCAATGAAGAGAATAATACAAGACAAAATTGTTACATATATAATTTTGCAAGACTAATGACAGGTACAGATAAAGTTTCTTACTCTGCATTTGGCAACGCACTTACAAAACGTATGGACTAGCACAGAAATAGAGCACCCCTTGCCTAAAATGACAAGGGGTTAAAATAAATACGATGCTACGGTCTGACTGCGTCTGCTAGTCTACGCCAGTTTTTTGAACAGACAGTTAAGTGGATTGAATATTTGAGGCTTGTTTTCCTTTGGGGCCTTGGGTGACATCGAAGCTCACTTTTTGACCTTCCTTGAGCGTTTTAAAACCAGACATGTTGATTGCTGAAAAGTGTGCAAATAAATCTTCGCTACCATCATCAGGAGTAATAAAACCAAAACCTTTAGAATCATTGAACCATTTTACTGTACCTGTTGCCATTTCTACTTCCTATATAAAGAAACTGGGCCGGAAACCCTAACACTATTTGAATTTCAAGACCATGAACGGAAAAACTGGTACCGTAGATTGCTTGAAGCCAAACGCCACGTAATGTTTTACGCAAATCTGGTGTTAAAGTCAAGTGGTTACCTTATATTTGTAAATAAGACCAGATTGAATGTCTCAAGATACTTGAAAATTTTGCAATAATCGTCAACTATATTAGATGAGAGATATTTGTGTTCATTTTAACTAGTACTCCTTCAACATGATATTGACGGATACAGCGATTACAAGATGTTTCGTCGCAAAGACGCAGCACGCAGATAATGGCTATTCCCTTTTCAAGTGCTGCAACGCAGTGACGAGACATTTTGTGATCGCCCTGCGGGTTAGCTTTTCAGCGCCACTGGCGGCGTTAGGTCTCTTGACAAGGAAATAACCATTGCCAGCGAAACCTGCCTTGCCAGTAACGCTGAAAAGCTAACTGTATTCGTCAATATCAAGTTGAAGGAGTACTAGCCATAAATTGGTAGGAGAAAAAGTGATGACGGAAAGTAACAACGAAGCCGTTATACTTACGCAGGGGAAAAACAAACTAAAACCTCCTCCGATGTATAAGATATTATTATTAAATGATGATTTTACTCCTATGGAGTTTGTAATTGATGTATTAAAAATTTATTTTGCTATGGACCAAGAGCAGGCAACCCGAATTATGTTAAAAATCCATACAGAAGGTGTTGGTTTATGTGGTATTTATCCAAGCGACATTGCAAACACCAAAGTTAACCAAGTAATTGAGTTTTCAAGAAAGAATCAACATCCACTGCAATGTGTGATGGAGGAGAACTAAGATGATTGCCCCAGATTTAGAAGTCAGCTTACATATGGCGTTTGTAGAATCAAAACAAAAACGTCATGAATTCATAACTGTAGAACACCTTCTATTGGCTATGCTCGACAATGCAAGTGCCGTAGAAGTATTGCACGCCTGCTTAATAAATATTGAAGATTTACGTACCACATTATTAGATCATGTTTCACGTCATACACCGATCATCAATGGCGATAGTGAAGTTGACACCCAACCTACACTAGGTTTTCAGCGTGTCGTACAGCGTGCAATTCTGCATGTCCAATCATCAGGCAAAAAAGAGGTTAATGGCGCCAATGTACTGGTGGCAATTTTTGGAGAAAAAGATTCACATGCGGTATATTACTTGCAACAAAAAGGGGTAACACGGCTGGATGTTGTCAATTACATATCTCACAATATCAGAAAAACGCCACTTGAAAAACAATCCAAACCAGCTAATGAAAATGAAACCGAACAAGAACAAACTTCCTCAGGCAGCTCGCTTGAAAATTACACCGTAAATCTTAATGTTCTTGCATTAACTAATAAAATTGACCCTTTAGTTGGACGTAACAACGAAATAGAACGAGTGATACAAACATTATGTCGACGCCGTAAAAACAACCCATTGTTAGTCGGCGAAGCTGGTGTTGGAAAAACAGCAATCGCTGAAGGCCTGGCAAAACAAATTGTTGAAGAAAATGTCCCTGAATTATTACTCAACCATCAAGTCTATGCGCTAGATATGGGCGCATTACTCGCAGGAACAAAATATCGGGGTGATTTTGAACAGCGCTTAAAATCAGTTCTAAAACAACTGATAGAAAATCAAGAATCTATCCTTTTTATTGACGAGATCCATACTTTAATTGGCGCCGGTGCGGCGTCAGGCGGTGTTTTAGATGCCTCTAACCTGTTAAAACCCGTGCTAAGTTCTGGACAGCTTCGATGTATTGGTGCAACAACCTACAACGAATACCGCGGTATTTTTGAAAAAGATCATGCTCTTTCAAGACGCTTCCAAAAAATTGATGTCCATGAACCAAGTATTAGTGAAACAGTTGCTATTTTACGCGGCTTGAAATCTCGCTATGAATCTCATCATAGAATTAAATACACCATGGGTGCATTAACCTCTGCTGCGGAATTATCTGATCGATATATCAATGACCGGCATCTACCCGATAAAGCCATCGACGTCATTGATGAGGCAGGCGCTTTACAACGTATTTTACCTAAATCGAAAAAGCGTAAAGTGATTGGTAAAAATGAAATTGAAAATATTGTCGCCAAAATCGCACGCATCCCACCACAAAATATTTCATCTAATGACCGTAACAAACTAAAAACGCTGGATCGAGATATGAAAGCGGTCGTATTTGGACAAGATAAAGCCATAAATTCACTGGCATCTGCAATAAAGATGTCTAGGAGTGGGCTAGGTAATCCACAAAAACCGGTTGGCTCTTTTCTTTTCTCTGGGCCAACGGGCGTAGGGAAAACAGAAGTTGCACGGCAATTGGCTTATGCGCTGGGTATTCACCTGCATCGTTTTGATATGTCTGAATACTTAGAACGCCACGCAGTATCAAGATTAATTGGTGCACCACCAGGATATGTCGGTTTCGATCAGGGTGGCCTATTAACAGAAACAATCATTAAACACCCTTATTCAGTTTTACTGCTAGATGAAATTGAAAAAGCACACGCCGATATTTTTAATATTCTATTGCAAGTCATGGATTACGGCACCTTAACAGACAACAATGGCCGTAAAGCAGATTTTCGTAATGTCATAATTATCATGACAACTAATGCGGGTGCTGAAGCGCTAAGTAAATCATCAATTGGATTTACCCAATCGAAGCAAATTGGTGATGAAATAGCTGATATAAAAAAACTATTTACCCCCGAATTTCGTAATCGTCTGGATGCAATTATTTCATTCGCACCACTTGACTCAGAAATAATTTTACGTGTCACTGATAAATTCCTCATGCAACTCGAGTCACAACTCCATGAAAAGAAAGTGGACGCAACATTTAGCAATCATTTACGCCAATATCTTGCTAAAAATGGCTTTGATCCACTGATGGGGGCAAGACCTATGGAACGCCTCATTCAAGATACTATTCGTAGTGCACTAGCCGATGAATTACTGTTTGGACGTCTTGTGAATGGCGGAAAAGTAACGATAGATATCGATGCGAATGAAAAAGTAGTCTTGTTATTCGAAGAAGAAAATGCAGTAATTTAGTTACACAATTATTAAATATTTATACTCTTTTATGGTAGCGCTTAACCTTTTTATTAGAAGATGGGCGCACTTGCCATCGCCTGCTGCTATTTTCTCAGCCCTAATATTAATTTCTATCACGCAAACTGCAGCTGCGCAAACGTATCAATGGCGCCTAGCCATGTCCTGGCCGGAAGGCACACCAATGTTGCACAATGCGGCTGCACGATTTGCCAGTAACGTAGAAAAAATGTCTGCTGGACGTATGCAAATTATTGTTGATGCGCCTGGAAGACATAAAGCACCCTTAGGGGTTTTTGATATGGTTCGTTCAGGCGCTTATGAAATGGGTCATACCACATCTTATTACTATAAAGGAAAAGACCCTGCAACCACCTTCTTTACCACCACGCCTTTTGGCATGAACCCAACCGAGATGAATGCCTGGTACTACTACGGTGGTGGCTTAGAATTGTTAAACAAAGTCTATTCACGGCATAATATTGTTGCCTTTCCAGCAGGGAATACTCATATACAAATGGGTGGATGGTTTCGTAAAGAAATTAGATCGCTTCAGGATTTGAAAGGGTTGAAAATGCGTATACCCGGTCATGCCGGTGAAGTGGTCGGTAGAGCAGGTATGAAACCCGTTAGTATCCCACCAGGAGAGTTATATACTGCACTTGAACGTGGCACAATTGATGCCGTAGAATGGGTCGGACCCGCGAATGATGAAAAAATGGGTTTCCAGAAAATAGCGCCCTTTTATTACACTGGTTGGCATGAGCCAGGTGCAGAATTACATGTATTTATCAATAAAGACAAATTTGAAGCCCTACCAGAAGATTTAAAAGCAATGATTCAAATTGCCGCCAAAGAAGCTTCATTCGACATGTTGTCCGAATCTTTTTATCGTAATGTAATGGCTTGGGAAGAAATGCGGGAAAAAGGCGACATCCAGATCCGTTCATTTCCTAAAGATGTACTCGATGCTTTTCGTAAAGCCAATGATGAATTACTAATCCAAGCGACTGAAGAATCTCCGTTAGTCAAAGAAGTTATTGAAAGTCAACAGACCTTTCTTAATAAAGCAAAACATTGGTCTAAAATTACTGATGCAGATTATTTACAATTACGATAATCTATCCAACTGAATATTTAAGATTTATTATTTTTCATATACTGTATCAGGATCAATTGTCTTTGTTTCTGCTGGTTAATGGTAAGATACGGATTTTCTCAGTGACCAAAAAATTTCAAAGGGCTGATTTAACATGTTTTCGCAGAAACAAACTATAGAACAAGTTGACCCAGATATCTGGGGCGCAATGAAAGGCGAGATACAACGCCAAGAAGAATATATCGAATTAATCGCTTCAGAAAATTATGCAAGCCCAGCAGTTATGCAGGCACAAGGTTCTGTCCTAACAAATAAATATGCTGAAGGCTATCCACGCAAGCGCTATTATGGCGGCTGTATGCATGTCGATACCATTGAGCAACTTGCTATTGATCGGTTAAAAGCGCTATACAAAGCTGAATACGTCAACGTCCAACCACATTCTGGTTCACAAGCCAATGCAGCCGTATATCATTCCGCATTAAAGCCAGGAGATACCTTGTTAGGCATGTCATTAGCGCATGGCGGTCATTTAACTCATGGCTCATCAGTCAATCTCAGCGGTAAAATTTTTAATTCCGTCTCCTACGGCTTGCATCCCGATACAGAACAGCTTGACTATGATGAAGTTGAGCGTCTGGCCCATGAACACAAACCCAAAATGATTGTTGCCGGTGCATCTTCCTACGCGCGAGTGATTGATTGGATGCGTTTCCGCAAAATTGCAGATGCCGTCGGTGCCTATCTATTTGTCGATATGGCACACTATGCTGGATTAATTGCAGCTGGATTTTATCCTAACCCGGTTGGTATTGCAGATTTTGTAACCAGCACCACACATAAAACATTGCGCGGTCCACGTGGTGGCATCATCATAGCAAAACCGGAACACGAAAAAGCTCTAAATTCGGCGATCTTCCCTCAAACACAAGGCGGCCCACTCATGCATGTGATTGCAGCAAAAGCGGTTGCATTCAAGGAAGCGGCCAGCAAAGAATTTGTCAATTATCAAGAACAGGTAATAGAAAATGCACGCGTGATGGCCAAAGTGCTAACTAATAGAGGGTTGCGGATTGTTTCTGGTCAAACCGATTGCCATATGTTCTTAGTGGATTTACAAGCGATGAATCTAACCGGCAAGAAAGCTGAAGCGGTTCTTGAAGAAGCACATATAACGGTTAATAAAAACGCCATCCCTAACGACCCACAGAAACCATTCGTCACCAGCGGAATCCGAATTGGATCGCCTGCCATGACAACTCGTGGTTTTAAAGAAATCGAAGCCGAACAATTGGCTAATATGATTGCTGATGTATTAGCGGACCATGAAGATCCATCGGTAATATCACGTGTTGCAAATGATGCAAAACAACTCTGTGCTAAATTTCCGGTTTATGGATGATTTTTAAATAGCCTGATTATAAATTCAGTATGAAATGCCCTTTTTGTAATGCTGACGACACGAATGTATTAGATTCACGTGTTAGTGAAGATGGCAGTAAAATTCGCCGTCGTCGGCGTTGCCAGGCTTGTGATAAGCGTTTTACAACTTATGAGACAGTCGAATTACGCTTGCCGCAAGTGGTTAAACATGATGGCAATCGATCTGAATTTGACCGTAATAAATTGCTCACAGGTTTCAAGCGTGCATTACACAAACGTCCGGTACCAGCAGACGATGTTGAAGCCGCAATAGATCGTATTATTCAAAAATTTCTGGGTCTGGGAGAACGCGAGGTTTCATCCCGTAGTATCGGCGAATGCGTGATGGACGAATTATACAAAATGGATAAGGTGGCTTATATTCGTTTTGCATCAGTATATAAAAGTTTTCAAGATGTCGATGATTTCCGAGATATGATTAAAGAAGTACAAAAGCCACTAAAAAAACAAAACACTAAAAAAACCGAATAAACTACGCCTCGTTTATCCTAAAATCCTCAGTTGGATGGTGTTTAGAGTGCGATATTGTTTCTTTTCGGCAAGGCGCAACGAGAAGTGAACGAGTTATTGCAACGAATTGCGACACAGCAAAAATGAAAGAATAGCGAGGTATACCTAAAAGGTGTGTTTCATATTAAGAATATTATTCGTAATTTCATGAGGTTGATTTTTTTGTAGCGAACAACTGAGGAATTTAGGTTTATTGAAATGTTTACCCCAGCTGACTACACCTTTATGGCTCAAGCGTTACAACTGGCAGCAAGGGGACGCTATAGCACATCCCCTAACCCACGTGTCGGTTGCATAATCACTAAAAATAATCAGGTTATCGCCCAGGGCTGGCATGAAAAAGCGGGACAACCGCACGCGGAAATTAATGCACTGCGTTCAACTACAGAAGACGTTCACGGTGCCACCGCTTACATTACTCTAGAACCATGCAACCATCATGGACGCACGCCGCCTTGCGCCGAAGCATTAGTTCATGCAGGTGTTAGGAAAGTAATCATTGCTATGCAAGACCCTAACCCCCTGGTATCCGGCAGTGGTTGCACATTACTACAACAAGCAGGGATTATCGTAGAAACCGGTCTGTTACAAGACCAAGCCCATCAGCTCAACCTTGGTTTTATCCATCGAATGAAGGAAAACAAACCATGGGTTAGATTAAAAATAGCGGCCAGTTTGGATGGTAAAACCGCACTAAATAATGGCGCCAGTCAATGGATAACCGGTGAAGCAGCACGCCGTGATGGTCATCGATGGCGAGCGCGCTCATGTGCAATCCTAACCGGTTCCGGCACATTAAGACACGATGATCCACAGCTTACTGTTCGGCATATCGAAACATCAAGACAACCAAAGAAAGTAGTGGTTGATAAAAAGCTAGCCATCCCCTTGGGAGCGAAACTACTGCAAGGCGAAAATGTGATTATTTTCACAGCATGTGCAGAGAATAATCAAAAAATTACTGCATTAAAAGAATTGGGCGTACTTGTCATTGTTCTACCGGATACAGGCGGCAAAGTAAATCTCGTTGACATGATGCATCAACTCGCCAATCTGGAAATTAATGAATTGTTAGTGGAAGCAGGTAGTGGTTTAAATGGTGCCTTAATTCATGCCGGTCTAGTTGACGAATTGATTATTTATTTAGCGCCCCATTTATTAGGCCATGTGGCACAAGGCATGGTAAATCTGCCAGAATTGAACAGCCTTACAAATAAACATTCGCTGGATATCCAGGATGTTCGTATGATTGGGCAAGATATTCGTATTACTGCCAAGTTACATCACCACTAAATTACTCCCTATGTGGTTTTTTTGCCAGCTTTCGCTGTAGTGTACGGCGATGCATATTCAAGATTCTTGCTGTAACAGATATATTGTTATCATTTTCTGCCAAGATGCGATGAATATATTCCCATTCAAGACGACCAACCGATAATGGATTAGCACTAATCGGTGTATCACTATCACCAGAAATGCGTTCAAATGCAGTCATGATCTCATCAGCATCCACTGGCTTTGCAAGATAATGCGTAGCACCGAGCTTAATCGCCTCAACTGCCGTGGCAATACTCGCATAACCAGTTAGCATGACAATGCGTGTACCTGGATCCAAAGCTTTTAATTTTTCAACCAATACCAACCCAGATTCACTAGATAATTTAAGATCAATAATGGCATATTCCGGAGTAGAGGCTTCAGTTAACGCCAATGCCTGATCAATCGTATGCGCACAGTTGACATCGAACCCACGTTTAATCATCGCCGTTGCCAACACATCACAAAACATCTTGTCATCATCAACAATTAGTAAGTTTGGAAGTTCATCTGTTTCTATTGAGGATTGTTCATTTGTCATGATGTTTCCCTTATTAGTGGCAAGGTAATCTGCGTACAAGCACCACCATCCTCAAGGTTAAATAATTGAACACTACCACCAAATCGTTCTATATTTGCATTGGCAAGAAACAAGCCAATACCAAAGCCCTGACCGGGCGCTTTACTACTAAAAAAAGCTTCACCCGCACGTTGCATTGCTTCGGCTGATAACCCTTCTCCGTCATCTATAATCTCCAAATACAATATGCCCTCATCCCAATGACTTTTAATATCCACACAATTGGAAGAAGCATCCGCTGCATTATTTAATAAATTTAATAATGATTGACTTAATAGCTGATTATCCATAATCATTGGTACAGGTTGAGATCCATTGCATTGATATGAAAATTTAGCGGTTGGTCGAATCAATTCCCACCGATCTAAAACCTGGCGTAAAAATTCGTCAACCGGTTGCTCACTTCCCTCTTCCGCTCTATCTTGTCCAGCTTTGGCTAATAGTTTCGTTAATGTTTGCTTGCAATGCGTAATTTGATCTCGCAGGATATGGATATTTTTTTGGAATACCTTATCATCTGGATAGTCTTTTTGTAATTCACCAGAAACGACCGCCATGGTTGAAAGCGGCGTACCCAACTCATGAGCTGCACCGGCTGCCAATGCACCTAACGCAATAATTTGTTCGTTATGTAATGCTTGTTCACGAGCTTCGGCCAAATCTTTGTCTCGTTCTCGTATAGAAGTACTCATTTTAACCACAAACCACGCAATAATTACGGTACTTAACACAAATGCCAGCCACATACCTGAAACATGTAAATTAAACTCGATCAGATGTTTGCTATGATCATGAGGCAACGGAATATATTTAAATAATAATACGGTATAACAACCAATTGTAATTATTGCCATGACCCAGGTATAACGCCATGGTAATGTTGCCGCAGCAATCGTTAATGGTAATAGGTACAGAGAAATAAACGGATTGGTTGACCCACCACTAAAATACAATAAGGCACTTAGTACAAAAACATCAACCAGTAATTGAGAAAAAAATTCAAGATTAGATACCGGCCATTTTTTGTACAAACGTAAACAAGTCAACACATTAATTGTGGCAAGAAAAATAACAACACCGATCATCTCGGTCCAGGGTAAAACAATATCAATCATCCAATAAACCAAAGAGATTGTTAGACATTGGGCAAAGATGGATATGTTTCTGAGTAAAAAAAGACGTTGTAGATTTTTACTTAATGGAGATTGGCTGAGGTCACTAAACATATTAACAATATTGGTTCATACTTTACTTTTACAACTGGAACATTAGCTTAATTTTTCATATCTGACCATGTGACAATTTGTCACAGGACGATATCAGAACGGCACATTATAAAAAACTTTCGTATGCAATTAGACCAATCTACCACAAAGAGTGGGTTACATACCTGGCTGGATACCTTATCTTTGGCATTTTATGCAATGATAATCGGTATCATCGTCGGTTATGCATCGCTAGGATTTTTAGGAGCAATTCACTGGCTTCATGGGCTCCTGCTGGGCGCCAACAGTACAAATCTTTACTTACAACTAGAGCAAACTTCTCGAATATACCTGTTTTGTCTGCCGGTAATTGGTGCCGTAATTGTCAGCCTTATCATCAAATACTACATGCCCGAACAACGCAATCAAGGACCGGCTGATGTGATACAAGCGACTCGATTGGGTCATGGTGACTTGTCTATTCGTGCCGGTCTGGTTAGTGCTTCCGCAAGTATCATTTCTATCGGCAGCGGTGCTTCTGTCGGACGCTACGGTCCTATTGTACATCTTGGTGCAACATTAGGAGCCTGGTTAGCGCAATTATTAAAACTAACGCAACATAGAAAAAAAACATTATTGGCTTGCGGTGTAGCTGGAGCAATTTCTGCTTCATTTTCCGCCCCCTTGGCTGGCGTTTTATTTGCCCATGAAGTCGTACTTGGCCGTTTTGGTAGCAAATCGATTATGCCGATTGTTATTACATCGGTTGTTGCGACAACCGTGGCTGAACTACACACAAGCCATGGCACACTTTTTATGTTACCGGATTTACATGTTACCCACACTTGGGAATATTTCTTGTTTGCGTTAGTCGGTGCAATCGGTGGAGGGTTAGCTGTCATGTTTATGTCCATCATGTATCGGACCAACCAACTAGCACTACGATTACCAGTTTCAACCGTAACACGTGCATTACTTGGTGGTCTAATACTCGGCACAATCATTGTTATTTTTCCACAAACTTTTGGTTTGGGAGAGCAAATCATTCGCGATGCATTAATGCTGGAATTAGCTGCTGGAACCATGTTGCTACTGATCATAGCAAAATTACTGGCAACCTCTGTTAGCTTTGCTGCCGGTTTTTCTGGAGGCATATTTGGACCCGCACTTTTCCTTGGCACAATGTTGGGAACTGTTATCGGCTTAGGAGTACATGAATTTTCAGCGACAGCCTCATCACCAGCAGTCTATGGTGTTGCCGGTATGGGTGCGGTCATTAGTCGCGTCATTGGTGCACCGATTGCTACCATTCTGATTATTTTTGAGCTAACCGGGAGTTATTCATTGACGACCGCAGTCATGGTATCTGTGGTGGTCGGTGGCACCGTAACCAAAGATTTTTTTAATCAATCCTATTTTTTTCATCAATTGCGTAGCCGGGGCTTTGAGCCAGAAGAATCTAACACGAATCAAATCCTAAGAAAAACACCAATCAGTACATTAATGGATAAACCAACCATATTATTTACTGTAGACACGACCGTATTAAATGCGCGTAACGCGCTAATTGAACATACCGTAGACGTGGTTTTTGTAGTTGATGATAAAAATCAATTATTAGGCCAAATTAACACATTGAAATTACTTGAAATTAACGACCCTAAATCATTAAATCAATCAATAGCTCATTTCTTATCCGAACCATCCATAATTTTGGTATCAAGCATGAATATGATTGATACACTACCAAGATTAAAAGATTTTATTGGCACAAATATCCCTGTTATTACTGACCATACTTCACGACAATTTGCTGGAATTATTAATATAAGTAAGCTGACAGACGCTTATTTACAATCTTTAGAACAAACTCATCTGAACAAGCATTAGTTTAGTTGGTAGTAACTAACCGTTTTTTCGGTTAAAATCATCGGTTAAAATCGTGACCCATTTACTTTGGAAGTTGCTGAATAATTCAGATTAATTTTAATCATGGGCTAATCAATGACTTTGTAGTACCGAAACCATCTGCACAAACTTTTTAATAAAAATTTATGATTCTTGTACTTATTCCAGATACCCGGCTAGATAGCCCGGAATATAAACAATTGTTGGCACATCTGGCCAATTTACCAGGTATTACCACAAGGGTACATACTGAAGTTGGTACCGAACAAACGCTGACAGAGTTATACCTGATAGGTAATACAAAGGCGTTATCTATTGATGATATCCGTAATTTTCCTTGTGTTGATCGTGTTGTCCGGATTTCTGAAGAATACCGTGTTTTAGGCCGACATAAAAATGATGACCGATCAACTTATTTTGACTATAACGGCGTTCGTTTTGGACAGGATACGCTTAATGTCTTTGCGGGATTATGCGCGGTTGATAATGTCGAACATGTCGAAATGATGATGAAAGTATTACGTGATCACGGTCAAGTTTGCACGCGTATGGGTGCTTACAAACCACGTACTAGTCCGTATTCATTTCAAGGCCACGGCAAAAGTTGTCTGCCATTCGTCTTTGACATGGCTGGAAAATATGGCATCAAAGTCATCGCTATGGAGATCACCCACGAATCTCACCTGGAAGAAATCAACCAGGCACTGCACCAAACGGGGAATGCAACCGGTGTGATGTTGCAAATTGGAACACGTAACACACAAAATTTTGAATTACTTAAAATTGTCGGTCGCCAAAAGAAACATCCTGTCCTCATTAAACGTGGATTTGGTATTACTCTGGATGAATCCCTAAATGCCGCAGAATATTTAGCATCAGAAGGAAACCGCAAAGTAATTTTTGGGCTGCGTGGAATGAAAACAAATATGGGTGATCCGCATCGTAATTTTGTGGATTTTGCACATGTACCGGTTGTCAAACGACTGACCCGCATGCCGGTTTGTATTGATCCATCACATTCAGTAGGAACACGTGCCGCGTCACCAGATGGCATCCTAGATGTTATGCATGTGACTGCTCAAGGAATTATTGCAGGAGCCAATATGGTTTTAGTAGATTTTCATCCTGTACCATGCAAAGCACTAGTCGACGGACCACAAGCCTTATTAATGAAAGAATTGCCACAATTTCTTGAAGATATCCAAATTGCACGTGAAGCCTATGAAAAACGTGTCGCATTAGTACAGCGCTATCAAGAAGAATAGATAAGCGTTGAGTTTCGGGAGAACAATGAAATGATCAAAGTATTATTATCAAACCCCAGAGGTTTCTGTGCCGGCGTTGATCGAGCTATTGAAATCGTTGAACGCGCACTGACCATGCATGGCGCACCGATTTACGTACGCCATGAAGTGGTACACAATCGTTTTGTCGTTGAAGACTTAGAAAATAAAGGCGCCGTTTTTGTCGAAAACCTAGACGAAGTGCCTCAAGGAAGCATTCTGATTTTCAGCGCACATGGCGTTTCTCATGCTGTTCGACGTGATGCGGCAGAAAGACAACTGCAAATTTTTGACGCCACTTGTCCACTAGTCACTAAGGTACATGTTGAAGTTGCAAAAATGCGCAGAGAAGGCAAAGAAATTGTCATGATTGGCCACCAAGGTCACCCAGAGGTTGAAGGCACCATGGGGCAAATCGAGGGCAAAGATAGGGGAATGTATTTAGTTGAAACGGAAGCCGATGCCGAAACGTTACAGGTTAAAGATGCTAGTAACCTTGCGTATGTCACACAAACGACATTATCCGTAGATGATGCAGCACGTATTGTCGATGCCTTGAAAAAACGTTTTCCATTAATTAAAGGCCCTAAAAAAGACGATATTTGTTATGCCACACAGAACCGTCAAGATGCGGTTAAACAAATGGTTGATAAATGTGATTTAGTGATTGTTGTCGGTTCACCCAATAGTTCAAATTCAAATCGCTTATGTGAAGTAGCACGCAATGCAAATGTTGAAGCCTACATGGTTGATCATGAAGAACAATTACAAGAAGAATGGTTTGTTGGTAAAAATCAGATCGGTATAACAGCTGGTGCTTCTGCGCCGGAAATTTTAGTTCAACAAGTTATCTCTAGACTCAAACAAATCGGCTCACAGCAAACTGGTGAAGAAGTCGCAATAGAAGAATTAAGCGGGGTCATTGAAACGGTGGTGTTTCCATTACCTAAAGCATAATGATATTTAGGTTTTATTTTATATGTAATTAATAATAAAGTTTAAAATTGTTCCATGGTTCGATTTGCACGCAGAAACTCTAATGGCGAAATTGATGTTGCTGTAAGTGAACAAGAAGGCATTCGTTCGCTACATTTAGGCGGAAATATGATTCAAAGTGCCATGAGAATCTCTGCCCCAAATGATTTAGAGTTGATTTACTCGCAATGCATGATGGGTTTTTTATTATTTAACGCTTCACCAAAAAACACGTTAATGATCGGTTTAGGTGGTGGTTCGCTAGCAAAGTTTATCTATCATCGACTACCACAAACACAAATAACCGCAGTTGAAATTAATCCGCAGATTATAAAAACCGCACGTAACTTCTTCTATTTACCTGAAGATAATGAACGACTTGAGGTAATCCTTGCCGATGGTGGAAAGTACGTCAATGAACACTCCGGTCATGTTGATGTTGTTATGATTGATGGCTTTGATGATGATTGTCAGGTGCCATCACTTTGTAGCCAAGAGTTTTACAATCAAGTCTACCAAACGCTAAGTAAAGAGGGTATCTTGGTTGTTAATTTACTCAGTCGTGACAAGCAGCTCAACAAATTCTTACGCCGTATTGAAACCAGTTTTAACGGCCATGTCACCGCAATGTTATCGGAAATACGGGGCAACTTAATAGTCTTTGCTTTTAAGCATAGTCCGGGGAAAATTGCCTGGAAAACACTTAAAAATCATGCCCGATCATTAGAAAAAGAATATCTCCTTCCTTTTCCTGATTTTGTCTCCAAAATAAAAAAATATCATTCTGGAAACGGCAATTTCTTAATTATTTAAGCTGTTTTTTATCTTAATACTGTATAGGTCTAAACGACTATGATAAAGTACTCATTTTAAGCATTAATAGTTGAAATTATGGATTATAGTTACGAATCGGATCACACAAAGTTTATGCGCGATTTCATTGAGAAAAATCCACAAATGCAAGAAAAGCGCTTGGCTGCAAGAAGTATTTGGTGGGATAAAAAACTGAATAAAGAAGAACAAAAACAATTTAAAGAATCTAAAGTACCAATGAAACCTTATGTCTACTTCGGTGGGTAATTAAATTATAAAAAATAGCCAGTCTATTTTCAACATTGTTGCAAAGTAGGCTGGTTTTTTTATGCAGCAAAATATCGCAGGATTAAATTTTGTTGGATTTAAAAATGATTAAATTAATTATCATCTTCGCGCTATTGTTATCAGCATGTACAAATCTTAGTGGAAATAAAGAAAAACCATTACTGTATGAAGCAAAAATTAATGGTGACTACGCGTCCATAGCACAATGTGTAACCAATAAACTCCATACTGATACCAGATGGTTTATGCGACTCCTTCAATATCAATTTAGGCTCTATCCTGAAATTGAAACCGCAGAAATTTATGCTTATGACACTCGGTTTATACCGGGCATCTACGCTAGTAACTCACCCACAAACCCAGATGCCGTGCTGGATTATGTTAATCCTAATCCGACAATTCTTTCAGATTCTCCCAAACCAGTTTATCCAGAATTAACATACAATTTTGTTCTTAACATAAAAAAAATCCGTGATTTAGAAGTTTATGCAACACTTCATGGCAATAAATATGTTGGCACAATAACATGGAAATATTTACAAACATGCAAAACCTTTGAATAGCGCCAAAAACACACCTTTTTATCTAAATTCGATTCTTCGTGATCAACCGCCTCCAGGTGTATAATCGCAAAGAGTCTGTCGGATTTAAGTCATCTAAACAAGAAAGTGGGAACGAGTACTCAGGCTGGTTCGATTTTAAAGGGTATAGTCATCTATGTGACGATAAATCGAGACAATATGAGCCTATTGTCCCATTTTCGTTGTAGATTAACCTTAAATCCAACAAACTCCTAAAATATACAATTTAACTCTCGTGATGATCCGCAAACTTTTCAAAAAAGTATTTTCCCGTAAAACACCTGTGCCCGACTCTGTCGCTCAGCTTCGCGTCATTCCATTTAAAAAACACGGAGTTCGTCGCGATCAGATCGATAAATGTGCACTAAAAATCACCTCTACATTACATCAAGCTGGATATACCGCATATGTTGTCGGCGGTGCATCACGAGATTTGTTACTTGGCCTAAACCCAAAAGATTATGATGTTGCTACCAATGCGACACCAGAACAAATTCGCGCTTTGTTTCGTCGATCACGTATTATTGGAAGACGTTTTCGTTTAGTTCATGTGATGTGTGGTGCTGCGGTAATTGAAGTTTCGACATTTCGTGGGCCATCGACAACACAAGAAGAAGAAAAACGATCCAGTAAATTTATAGACCAACATGGCAGACTATTACGCGATAATGTTTTTGGTAATGAAGAAGATGATGCCTTACGACGTGATTTCACCATCAACGCGCTTTTCTATGATCCCGCTAGTGAAGAAATTAAAGACTATTTAAACGGCTACGATGATATAAAAGAAAAACGTTTGCGTATTATTGGCGATCCTAATTTACGTTATCGAGAAGACCCTGTTCGTATGCTTCGAGCAGTCCGTCTCGCCGCCAAACTTGAACTACAAATTGATCCTGAAACAGCAAAGCCAATTGGGGATTTAGCACCATTATTACAAAATGTTCCATCATCTCGTCTATTTGACGAAATGCTCAAATTATTACTTTCCGGTCATGCATTATCCTGTGTTATTGATTTACGTGCGAGGGGTCTGCATCATGGTCTACTACCCATGTTGGATATTATTTTGGAGCAACCCTTAGGTGAACGTTTCATTACATTAGCATTAAAAAGTACTGATCAAAGAATACGACATAACAAACCGGTCTCTCCCGGTTTTTTGTTTGCTGCATTATTGTGGCATGAAGTGTTATCTGCCTGGAAAACACATCAAACAAAAGGAGAAAAACCATTACCCGCACTATATCAAGCAATCGATGAAACCTTATCCATACAGCACAAACAACTTGCAATACCCCGTCGTTTCGATGCTGTTATACAAGAAATTTGGGCCATGCAGCCCCGTTTTGAAGCACGTGTTGGACGCAAGCCCTTTCGTTTACTTTCTCACCCTCGTTTCCGTGCTGCTTATGATTTTATGCTCTTACGATGTGAAAGTGGTGAACTTGACATGGAGTTAGCACAATGGTGGAAAAAATTTCAAGATGCAGATCATAATCACCGAGAAAAAATGTTGGTTAACCCAAACACGTCCAAGAAACGCCGAAGAAGTCGGAAGCGCCAAACAACAAATGAAACATCTGTCTTATCTAAGAATACAACACAAGAAAGTCATTAGTATCGTTCGATATGGAAAATTACAACCAAGTTTTTATTGCATTAGGAAGTAATCTAAAACAACCCTGTACGCAAATTCAATCAGCATTTCATGCATTATCTTGCCTACCAAACACGCATTTTCTTAAACGTTCTTCACTTTACAAAAGCGCGCCAGTTGGTAAACTTGACCAACCTGATTTTATCAATGCGGTTGCTTTAATTAAAACAAAACTTAAACCGCATGATTTGATGATCGCTTTACTTAAAATAGAAAACAATCACGGGAGAAAAAGATCAGTTTTAAATGCACCTAGAACACTTGATCTCGATATTTTATTATATGAAAACATTCAGCTCAACGAAACGGGTTTAACAATACCACACCCTCGTATGACTGAACGTGCATTTGTTTTATACCCGCTTTTAGAAATCTCGCCTGATTGCTATATACCCGGTTACACAAGTATTAACAAACTGGTTAAAAACCTATCCGGACAAAAACCAGAAAAATTTGTGAATAAAACTTTTTCTCTATGAAAATCACGCTAAGTACATTACAAAAGCAACATGAGAGCAATGAGAAAATTGTTGCTCTAACTTGTTATGACGCAATTTTTGCTTCGCTATTAGAAAATTCTGGAATTGATGTGCTATTAGTTGGTGATTCAATGGGAAATGTTTTACATGGTAAAAATACCACATTGTCTGTAACACTAAACAACATGATTTATCATACACATTGTGTCTCAAACGGATCGAGTAAAGCACTCATTATGGCCGACATGCCGTTTGGCACTGCTCAAATTTCTCCTGAACAAACATTTAAAAATGCTGCAAAATTGATCGCAGCTGGCGCTCATATGGTCAAAATTGAAGGTGGTCATATTATGGCAGAAACCATTTCATTTTTAACACAGCGCGGTATTCCGGTTTGTTCTCATATTGGTTTTACCCCACAATCCATATATCAATTGGGCGGTTATAAGGTACAAGGAACTGATGAAACAAAAGCTGAACAGATACGACAAGATGCAAAAATTTTAGAAAATGCAGGCGCGAGTATTCTGCTTATGGAGATGGTTCCAGCAGCGATTGCAAGGACAATTACACAATCTATTCATATTCCTACTATTGGAATAGGCGCAGGTATTGATTGTTCAGGCCAAGTATTAGTTCTTCATGACATACTGGGAATTTACCAAGGTAAAAAAAACAAATTTGTCAAAAATTTTATGATAGAAGCAACCAGTATTCAAGATGCCATAAATAATTATGTATCTGCTGTTAAAAACAAACAATTCCCTGCAAAAGAACACGAATTTTAATTATTAAATAATATTTGAAAACTTTTAAAGACATTCATTCATTACGTAAGGAACTCAATAACAAAAAAAATATTGCTTTTGTTCCGACTATGGGTAACTTACACGACGGGCATCTTGCATTGATTAAACATGCCCAGAAAATAGCGGATCATGTTATTGTTAGTATTTTTGTTAACCAACTTCAATTTCTACCAAATGAAGATTTTAACCGCTACCCACGTACGCTTACTGAAGACTGTGAAAAATTAAATGCACTCGGTGTTAATTTTCTTTTTACACCAAGTAATGAAATTCTTTATCCTAACAAACAAGATTTCTTGTTAATATTACCGCCTGTTGCAAATATACTAGAAGGGCAATTCAGGCCTGGATTTTTTGTTGGTGTTACCACTGTTGTTTTAAAATTATTTAATATTATTCAACCACATATTTCATTATTTGGGAAAAAAGATTTCCAACAACTTTTCCTCATCAATGAAATGGTGCTTCAACTGAATCTACCAATAAAAATTGAACCTTACGATATTATACGAACACCAGATGGATTAGCATTAAGCTCTCGTAATCGCTATTTAACAAAAACGCAAAGAACTGAAGCAAACAACCTTTTTTTAACACTAAAACAAATAAAAAACAAAGTACACAACGGATGCTCAGACTTTAAAACCTTACAAAAAGATGCTATAGAAAACCTACATCAACGTGGCTGGAAAGTTGATTATCTGACTATTCAAAATAGCGAAACATTATCTCCAGCCAAAATTAACGATAATAACCTGATCGTTTTATGTGCTGCATGGTTAGGAAAAACAAGATTGATTGATAATATAGAAATATAACTTTATTTTAATTCGCCTCTTTTAATCTACTCGATAATAATAAAATTATGCAGGCATTAAATACTTTCTGGCTCTCTTGTCTAGAACATTTCAAAAAAGAATTAAATGCCCAACAATTCAATACCTGGATCAAACCACTAAGGTTAAACCCATCCTTAAAAAATGATTCCGAAATAATATTGATAGCACCAAATCGCTTTGTTTTACAATGGGTGCAAGATAATTTTATTTCTCGTATAGAATTAATGTCTCAAGAATATTTTTCTAAAAAAATTATTTTTCATTTAATACTTGCCGATGAAAAAAAGCTTATTAGTGCTTCTCAAAATAAAGAAATAAAAATAGAAAAGCCTTTAAATACTGAGAATCCTTCAAATGGAATTAATTGCAGAAAAAAACAAAAGAACCCTAGTCAATTAAATCCTAATTTCACTTTTGACAATTTTGTTACTGGTAAGGCTAATCAACTTGCTCGTGCTGGTGCTATTCAAGTAGCCGAATCTCCTGGTAGTGCATATAATCCACTTTTTATCTATGGTGGCGTAGGTTTAGGGAAAACACATCTGATACAATCTATAGGAAATTATATACAAGAAAATGACAATAAAGCCAAAATACGATATGTCCATGCGGAAAAATATGTTTCCGATGTTGTCAGTGCATATCAACATAAAGCTTTTGATAAATTTAAACTTTACTACCATTCTCTAGACCTCTTGCTCGTTGATGATGTACAGTTTTTTGGTGGAAAGAATCGCACACAAGAAGAATTTTTCTATGCATTCAATGCACTAATTGAAACACACAAACAGGTTATTATAACGTGTGACTCTTACCCTAAAGAAATATCCGGTTTAGAGGAAAGACTTGTCTCTCGTTTTGGCTGGGGATTAACTGTTGCTGTTGAACCGCCAGAGTTAGAAATGCGTGTCGCAATATTATTAAAAAAAGCAGAACAAGATAAAATAATTCTTGATGAAAATGTCGCTTTTTTTGTTGCCAAACATATAAGATCAAATGTAAGGGAATTAGAAGGCGCATTAAAGAGAATTCTTGCGTTCTCTCGCTTTATGAATCAAGATATTACACTTGATTTAACTAAAGAAGCCTTAAAAGACTTATTAGCTGTTCAAAATAGGCAAATATCGATTGAGAATATTCAGAAAACCGTTGCAGATTACTATAAAATAAAAGTTTCTGATATGCACTCAAAAAAAAGAACTCGTATCATTGCACGTCCCAGACAAGTTGCAATGGCTATAGCCAAAGAATTAACACCATTAAGTCTACCGGATATCGGAGAGGCTTTTGGTGGAAGAGACCACACAACCGTATTACATGGTTATAGAAAAGTAAAAGAACTACGTATTTCTGACCCAACTGTTAATCGTGACTATAATGCACTAATACATATTTTACGTGGTTAGTAATTATTGAATAAGATGGGGAAAACCCTTTAATTCAATAAAACTAAATTTTTATCCACAATTTACTCAGTTTTAATACAATGATCTTACAAGCTCAATTTAAACTATAACGCATTAATATTTAAATCGTTTTAAACTTTATACATGATTTTCCAATTCATTATTAGTATTACTAGTTTTTTAATAAATGATTTTAATTAAAACAAATAAAGAAAAATTATTAAAACCTTTACAGACAGTTACTGGTATCGTAGAAAAACGTCAAACACAACCAATACTTTCTAATGTTTTAATTACTTGTACAAATGGTGAAATAAATTTTCAAACGACTGATCTTGAAATACAAATTAAGACCTTTTCAAAAGAAGAAATTTTTGCAGAAGAGTCTTTTTCTCTAACTGTTCCAGCAAAGAAACTTCAAGATATCTTACGTTCTTTGCCGTCAGATACCGAAATAATAATCAGTAAAAAAGACGAATACCTATCTATAAAATCAGGAAAGAGTAAATTTAATTTGCAAATCCTTCCTGCTGAAGATTTTCCAAAAATAACAATAGAAAATAATTTGATTGCCAGTATTAATTTACAACAAATTAAATTAAAAGAACTTTTCCAAAAAGTTCAATTTTCGATTGCACAACAGGATATTCGTTATTATCTCAATGGTCTTTTATTGCAAGTAGAAGATCATTCATTAAGAGGCGTCGCAACAGATGGTCATCGTTTAGCTTACTCGTCTATTGATATAGAGAAAAAATTTGAAAAACAAGAAATTATATTACCAAGAAAAACGGTATTTGAATTGACAAAGCTTTTAGATGAAGTAGATGATGAAGTGACTATTGAAATTTTTCAAAAGAAAGTTCGTTTTTGTTTTTCAAATATTGTTTTAGTCTCAAAGGTCATCGAAGGAAAATATCCAGATTACAATCGTGTTATCCCTCAGAATAATAATGAAAAATTTATTTTAAATCACGCTAATTTTTTTAATGCACTACAGCGTGTTGCAATTCTTTCTAATCAAACGGATCAATTAAAAGGGGTTCGTTTAGTAATTAGTAATAATAATCTCAGTATTTATTGTAAAAACTCGGAACAAGAAGAAGCAACAGAAAGCTTAGAAATACAATATGCACAAGAGAATATTGATATTAGTCTAAACATTACCTATTTATTAGATCTCTTAAACAATGTTCCAAGTGATACGATCCAATGCGCATTAGAAAATGCGAATAGTGGTGTTTTAATCACGATACCAGAAGACAAGAATTATAAATATATTGTTATGCCAATGAGAATCTAGCTTTATAATGCATAAAGTTAATAATTTTATATTAATAATCATCAGTTTATAAATCATAACAAATCAACGATAATCCTATGAACGAAAAAAAAACTGATACAAACCACGATAATCAACAAGATTATGGGTCAGAAAGTATAAAAATTTTAAAAGGCCTAGATGCTGTTCGTAAGCGCCCTGGTATGTACATTGGTGATACGAGTGATGGAACAGGTTTACATCATATGGTATTTGAAGTCGTTGATAATGCAATTGATGAAGCATTGGCAGGACATTGTGATGAAATCACGGTTATTTTGCATCCTGACAATTCTGTCAGTGTTCATGATAATGGACGGGGAATTCCGACAGGTATTAAAGAAGATGACGAAGAAAAACGCTCTGCTGCGGAAATCGTTATGACAGAATTGCATGCAGGCGGAAAATTTGATAATAATTCATACAAAGTTTCTGGTGGCTTACATGGTGTTGGTGTATCCGTTGTCAATGCGCTGTCTGAATGGCTTCATTTAACCATTCGCAGAGAAGGAAAAATTCATCAAATGGAATTTCGTATGGGCGTTCCAGTAAAACCTCTAGCGGTTAAAGGAGAGGCAGAACGACATGGTACGGAAGTTCATTTCCTAGCAAGTAAAGAAATTTTTGGACATGTTGAATATCACTACGAAATTTTCTCAAAAAGGTTGCGAGAATTATCTTTTTTAAATAATGGTGTAAAAATTCATCTAATAGATCAACGTAGCGGTAAAGAAGAAATATTTGCGTTTACCGGCGGAATCAAGAATTTTGTCGAATATATCAATCGTACAAAATCAGTTTTACACGCCAATATTTTCTATGCATCAGGAATAAAAGACAATATCTCTGTCGAAGTATCAATGCAATGGAGTGATAGTTATAGCGAACAGGTTTTATGTTTCACCAATAATATTCCACAAAAAGATGGTGGATCACATCTAACCGGATTACGTGCTGCCATGACACGTACACTCAACAACTATATGGAAAAAAGTGAGTTGGCAAAAAAAGCTAAAGTGGATACTGCGGGTGATGATATGCGAGAAGGGTTGTCTTGTGTCTTATCGGTAAAATTATTTGAACCTAAATTTTCCTCACAAACGAAAGAAAAATTAGTTTCGTCAGAAGTTCGTCCTGTGGTTGAAGAAATTGTCTCTCAAAAGTTAGCTGATTTTTTATTAGAAAATCCAGCTGATGCCAAGACCATCTGTAATAAAATTATGGATGCTGCCAGAGCAAGGGAAGCTGCACGAAAAGCACGAGAATTAACTCGCCGTAAAGGTGTGTTGGATAATATGGGATTGCCTGGAAAATTGGCTGATTGTCAAGAAAAAAACCCAGCACTCTGTGAACTTTATTTGGTGGAGGGTGATTCAGCGGGTGGTTCAGCCAAACAAGGGCGTGACCGTAAATTTCAAGCGATTATGCCGTTGAAAGGAAAAATTCTAAATGTAGAAAAATCTCGTTTTGACAAGCTTATTTCTTCACAGGAGATTATTTCTTTAATTACAGCGTTGGGAACAGGTATCGGTAAGGATGAATATAATCCAGATAAGCTCCGTTACCATCGAATAATTATTATGACTGATGCGGATGTGGATGGCTCTCATATTCGAACCCTGTTATTGACATTTTTTTACCGCCAAATGCCTGAGTTAATTGAGCGTGGACATATTTACATTGCGCAGCCACCGCTTTATAAAATTAAGCATGGTAAGAAAGAACGTTACGTTAAAGATGATCAAGAGCTAAAGCAATATTTACTTGGTTTAGCTTTAAATGGTGCTGCACTTCATACGGATGAACAAAAACCGCCGTTAATAGGGGAAACACTGGAAAACGTAGTGAATGAATATATTTTAGCTGAAGCAGTTATTGAGCGTATGAGTCGTTTAATCGATAGTCGTGTGATGTATGCATTGCTAAGTCAGCCAGATATTGATTTGAGCAATGAATCGAATGCGGTTAAAAGTGCAGCTAGTCTTACGGAACGTGTCAATAATGTTGAGATTATTGCTGAATATGATGAAATCAATGAACGTTACCGTCTAAAAATACAACGTATGTCACATGGTAATATTCAAACCAGTTATCTGGAGCAAGACTTTTTACATAGTGGCGATTATGCGCAAATTAAAAAAACAGCACAGGTCTTTGATGGTTTGCTGGGTAAAGGTGCCTATATAAAACGTGGCGAAAAGAAACAGGCCATTAGTGATTTCAAACAAGCCTTAGTATGGTTATTAGAAGAATCTAAAAAAGGTTTAAATGTACAGCGTTATAAAGGTTTAGGAGAAATGAATCCAACCCAATTATGGGAAACAACAATGGATCCACAAAATCGCCGCTTGTTACGTACACAGATAGAAGACAGCATAGCTACTGATGAGATTTTCACAACGCTAATGGGGGATGTAGTTGAACCAAGGCGCGCATTTATTGAAAGTAATGCGTTAAATGCAACCAATATTGATATTTAATCTTTATCAGTGTAATTCCCCCGTCTATGTGGACGGAGGGGCTTATTTGTAGTGAGACAACGTTACAAGACGAGCAATTTTTACATCAATCATCCTTTATTATAAGCTCAAGCTGCAACTCGAGAAGCACGTTTACGTTCATGCTCTAATAGTAAACGTTTACGAATACGAATGTTTTGAGGTGTGATTTCGACCAATTCATCATCAGTAATAAATTCAATCGCTGATTCCAATGTGAGTTGGATTGGTGGTGTTAGTGTTACAGCTTCATCGGTCCCTGATGCGCGAATATTGGTTAACTGTTTACCCTTAATCGGGTTAACAACAAGATCGTTATCACGACTGTGAATACCTATCACCATACCTTCATATAAACGATCACCCGGGCTAACAAACATACGGCCACGTTCTTGTAATTTCCACAAGGCATAGGCAACTGCTTCACCCTTCTCAGCAGAGATTAAAACACCGTTTCTACGTGGCGGAATTTCTGCCCGCATTGGTGCAAATTCATCAAATACATGGCTCATTAATCCTGTTCCTCGTGTCATGGTCATAAATTCAGATTGGAAACCAATCAAACCACGGGCAGGGATACGATAGTCTAATCTAGTTCGACCTTTAGAATCGGAAACCATATCTTGTAAATCACCACGGCGTGACCCTAAAGCTTCCATCACAGCGCCTTGATTTGCTTCTTCCACATCAACAGTGAGCATTTCAAATGGTTCACATTTCTCACCGTCTATTTCGCGGATTACGACATGTGGTCGAGATACGGCTAGTTCATAACCTTCACGACGCATATTTTCCAACAAAATAGTCAGATGTAACTCGCCACGTCCAGAAACTAAAAAAGAATCTGTATCCTTGGTGTCTTCCAAGCGCATGGCAACGTTAGTCAGTAGTTCTTTTTCCAAACGTTCGCGCAACTGTCGACTCGTAATGAATTTGCCTTCTTGTCCGGCAAAAGGCGAAGTATTGACCTGAAAAGTCATGGTTAGTGTTGGTTCATCAACCGCTTGAATGGGTAATGCTTCAGGTTCATTGATATCAGCAATGGTTGTACCAATGCTGAGTTCTTCAATACCATTAATGAGCACAATGTCGCCTGCTAAGGCTTCCTTCATCTGAACACGTTCCAGACCGTTAAATCCAAGTACTTGATTAACTCTAGCTTTTTTGGGTGTTTTATCCCCAGTTAAGACCATCACATCTTGAGCCGGTTTTAAACGTCCACGACGGACTCGGCCAACGCCGATACGACCGACGAAACTAGAATAATCTAATGCACTGATTTGTAATTGTAATGGTTCGTCAGGATCGCCTTCAGGCGATTGTACATGTTTAATGATGGTATCAAACAAAGGACGCATATCTTCACTGGGTTTTTCTTGATCCAGCATGGCAAAACCATTGAGTGCCGAAGCATAAACCACTGGAAAGTCGAGTTGGTCGTCATTTGCACCTAACTTATCGAATAAATCAAAAGTTTGGTCTACCACCCAATCAGGACGTGCGCCGGGTCGGTCTATCTTATTAATTACGACAATCGGACGTAAACCTAATGCCAATGCCTTCTTAGTTACAAAACGGGTTTGTGGCATTGGACCTTCTACCGCATCAACTAATAGCAATACGCCATCAACCATCGATAAAACGCGTTCTACTTCACCACCGAAATCTGCATGACCAGGCGTATCGACAATATTAATGTGAATATCTTCGTAATCTATGGCACAATTTTTAGATAGAATTGTAATGCCGCGTTCCCGTTCAATATCATTAGAGTCCATTACGCGATCAGAAATTTGCTGGTGTGCGGCAAAAGTACCAGCCTGATGTAATAGTTTATCCACCAGCGTTGTTTTGCCGTGGTCAACGTGAGCAATAATAGCGATATTGCGAATAGGGCGAGACATAAATAATTCCTCAAAAATAAGCTGTTAGTTGATGCAATGGGGGGCGACATTATAGCAGTCGATTGATAATATAGCTAACTAATAGTCTGATTGAATTTCTTTTAAACTAAAAAGTAGATTATATCCATGTTGATGATGAAATGAATGTTCAAATACCTGCACATATTTGTTATTTATCTGAATCCATATTAGATAGCTTGCAATTGACAAGTCAAGACGTGGTTAAAAGTATAGAGCACCTGATTTACGGTCGTAGTCAATCGCAAGTATGGAATGCACCAAAAGCTGTCATAACGCCGCCTGATGGACGATACATGATGGCCACATTGGCTGCAGCGAATGATCCACCATTTCTTGCAGTCAAATCACTGCTACTCAATCCAGAAAACCCAAAGCGTGGACTTAAAAGTATTAATTCATTAGTGACCTTGATGGATAGTGATACCGGGTTACCATTGGCTATTCTGGATGGGAACTGGATCACAGCAATTCGCACAGCAGGATTAAGTGCTGTGGCAGCAAAACGGCTTGCCAGAACGGATTCTTCTGTCGCAGCGTTTATCGGTTGTGGCGTACAGGCACATAGTCATTTAAAAATTTTCTCTGAATTATTTCCATTAAAAGAAATTAGAGTATTTGGCCGGGGTGTTCTTAATCAAGATAAACTTTGTCAAAGTGCAATAGATATTGGTTTATCTGCTGTTGCCAGCAAAACCGCACAAGATGCTGTACACAATGCTGATCTAATCATCACTTCGGTAACCCTATCACCACAACTTCAACCTTTTTTGGATGCACGTTGGCTAAAGCCGGGTGTTTTTGTCACCATGACGGACTTGGCGCTACCTTGGTTTACTGAAAGTATGTCAGTATTTGATCGAATTGTTGTTGATGATCTAGAGCAGGAATCTAGCATGACAAAACCATTGGTGGACCCAGCACTGGTTTCTGGAGATCTTACTGGTTTGGTCAATGGCGATATTGCAGGTCGTTGTAATGAAAATGAACGATCTGCCTTTATTTTTCGTGGTCTTGCTTTAGGGGATCTTGCTGTTGCTGGGTTAGCTTATCAGAAAGCTATTGAATGTCATAAAAGTATGTTGTTTTAAATCATCATTTCTTTTTCTTTACATAATATTTTTTCAAATAGGGTGATGATTTCTTGTTCACCATAAGATTGTATGTAATGGTCATACTTTGGACCAGAGTTCATTTCTAATAACCGGTATTTATCGTGCCAGTCTTTAATGATGTCAAAACCCACATAATTTAAACCCGGTAATTCTAGAGCGGGCTGTACAAACTGTGTTAAGGCCGACAATTCTTTCAGGTCATTGATGTGAAGCGCATGCCCTTTATTAGTATCCCAGTATCGTAAACCGAATTCTTTGTTTTCAGAGATACGTTGGTAGCATAGTAGTAGTTCATTACGAAAAAAAACAGCACGGAATTCTTGTTGAGGTCGGATGTATTCTTGGGCTAAAGCAATATAATCATAATTGTAACTATTTTGATTGAATATTTTATTGAGAGCAATCTTTATCTGTTTTTTATTTTGACATAAAAAAACATTAGACCCTAATGAGCCACTGTTTTTTTTGATGACGACTGGATAATTAAATTCTTGTTCAATTTTATGGATAATCGATTCAAGTGAAGCATAATTGACATATTTTTTATAATTATCGTGAGTATTAAAATCAAGAAATCCGAATGTTTTTGGCATTGCTATCAGATTGCTAAGTAGATGATAAGCGTGCTCCTTATCCTTGCAGATAGAAGCCATTACTTCAGAATTAAATGGTGTGCGGTTATTTTGGAATAATAAGCCCCCAGCTAATGCGACACTGATAAAGTTTTGTTCAATATCGATACTTTTATACTTGATATTTTGGTTGATACAGGCCTGTATTAAACATTTAATATGGATTTCCATACGCTAAAGTTTTTGAGTTTATCCTGACATAAGCTTCAACTTCTAGATAGTTAACGCCTATTTTCTAACTAGGCCTAATAAATAGGAAGACATTTGTTCCAGTTTAACCACTTGGTCAACTGCATTTAGAGCTATTGCGCTACCAGGCATACCATAAACAATAGCACTGTCTTCATCTTGAACTATAGTGTGTGAACCGGCATTATGCATTGCTAATAATCCTTCAGCACCATCTGAACCCATACCAGTTAATAAAATACCAATTCCACCGTCCCTACAAGTTTCTGCAACAGATTTTAACAATTGTGTTGCAGATGGTCGAAAACCATCAACTTCAGCATCAGTAGTCAATTTTGTGACTAAACCATTATGATTTCGTCCAACTTTCAGGTGTGCATTATCAGGCGCAAAATAAATGGTACTTGGTATTAATGATTGATTATCTTCAGCCACAACAACCGCTAGTAAGGTGTTTCCTTTTAACCACGTAGCTAAACCACCAATAAACCCTTTGCTCATGTGTTGGGTAATCACTATGGGTATGGGAAAATCTAATGGTAGCTTTGACAATAATGTTAGTAAGGCTTGTGGGCCACCAGTTGAACAACCTATCGCAATAATTTCATGCGCATGAGTTTTAGTTGGTTGTTGAATCACTGGTTCGAAAATATTCGATTCGTCTTTACAAATATGTCGAATACGTCTAACTACTTTAACTTCTGCCATTGAACGTATGGTGTCAATGAGTTCTCTACGCATAGCGTCAAAATCAGGGTGATTAAATCCTTGTGGTTTTTCTACTACCGCTAAAGCACCTTCTTCAATGGCCCGAAAAGTAATTTTTAATTCTTCATCATTGACACTTGAGCTAATGACAACAATCGGCACTGCATTGGTAGACATAATTATACGTGTTGCTTCAAAGCCATCCATCACGGGCATACGAATATCCATGGTGACTAAGTCGGGCTTTAGTTCCTGTGTCAGTTGAACGGCTTCACGACCATCCTTAGCTTGCCCGATGACATGCATATCCGGCTCATTCTCAAAAATTGTTTTGAGTAATAAAGTAACGACACTTGAATCTTCTACAATTAAAATCCGTATCATCTGTTTCCTTTTGATTATGCTTGTTATATCAACTGATTGATTACATCAAGTAAAACTTTAGATTCAAATTGACTTTTGACAATATAAGCATCAGCACCGACTTCTATTCCTCGACGTTGTTCCGCTTCGCTATTTAAGGAGGTTACAATGATAATTGGGATATGTTTAAACTTATCCGTCTTTTTAATTCGTTCTGTTAATTCAAAACCATTCATAAATGGCATTTCTACATCGGTAACGATTAAGTTAAAATCGTGTTTTTGGATCATATCCCAGGCATTTTGCCCATCAACAGCAACATGAACTTGATAGCCACAAGCCTCTAATGTAGTTTTCTGAAAAGTTCGGATTGTAATTGAATCATCAACGATTAAAATGTGACAGGGTTTAGTTTCTGTAGATTCATCATTGACTTGCACCGGCGTTATATTTCCTAAGCGCAGTGCAGAGATCACTAAATCATTTGTGTTGAGCACAATAATAACTTCATCACTACCAACAAAAGCAGCACCCATAACATTACGGATTGATTTTAAAGGTTGTTTTAAGCGTTTAATAACAAGTTCTTGTTCACCAATAATTTCATTAACCAGTAATGCAACACGTTGTTGACCTTTAGAGATAACGACTACAAATAAATAATCTAAAGACTTAAACTCATGTTTTTTTAATTCTAGGACAGTTGCCAAGTTACGCAATGGTATGGCTTCGTTGTTTAACAAAATCGCTTGACTTCCACCAATATTAATAATTTCGTCGCGCTTAATTTCAGTGACATGTTCAACTGAAGAAATTGGGATCGCAAAGTTGTCATCTCCAATGCGTATCATTAGACCATGATCAGTTGATAAGGTTAAAGGCAAATTAATGATGAAATGCGTGCCTTTTCCTTGTTGTGTCTCAATTTTGACGGTGCCTTTTAAATTACGCACATTGGATAAAACAACATCAAGCCCTACGCCACGACCGGAGATATCGGTAATAATTTCTTTACTTGAAAAACCCGGGCGAAAAATAAGATCAAGAATTTCAGTTTCACTTAGTGCGGCAATTTCATGTTGAGGCAATAAGTTTTTTTTGATGGCTTGATCTGCAATGGTATTAACGTTTATTCCACGACCATCATCGCTGACGGTGATAAGAATACGATCATTGGCTTTAACAACTTCTATAGTTAGTTGAGCTATTTCAGGTTTATCAGAAATAATGCGTTCTTGCGGCGTTTCAATACCATGGTCAATCGCATTACGTAGCAGATGAATTAATGGTGCTTTTATTCCTTCCAGAATAGGTCGATCAAGTTCAATTTCGCCACCAATTATTTTAAAATCAATTTGTTTACCAAGTTCTTGTGCAATATCTCTTACGTTTCTACCCAAGGGTTGTAATTGTGTCGTTGCAGGAACTAAGTGCATGCTACGCATTTGATCTTGCAGCTGCATAAATAATAAACTGAAACGATTAGTACTTTCACGCATTTGTTTATAAAGTTTTTGTGTACTAATTCGGAATCGATTTATAGCAGAAGTTGTTGCCGTTAACGGGCTACTCTCTTGTTGAGCCAGTATAGAAGTATCTTCGGCTTGTTTTAAAGCGGTGAGACTTTGGACCCATTCACGAGAAAATGATTGAGAATCTTCATATAACTGTTTAATCTCATTGAGATGTTGCATCATTTCCATTTTGGAAATAGTTAGATCTTCAGTGATTGCAGAAATTTGATCTAGTTTCTGTAGCGATATTCGTACTATTCCATCTTCTTCCGTTATTGGAGCAATTATGGCTGGCGCTTCTTCTTGTGTTTCATCAGGAAGTTGTTCGTGTGTGACAGGTTGTTCATTTGGAAGATTTACTTTTTCATTAATCGTAGTGTCAGTACGATCTGTTTTGTCTTCTTCGTGCGACCAATTATCTAATTGTTCAGTAAGTTCTTGAAGGTCAAAATCTAATGGCACTTTCTTTTCAAAGGAAACCATTGCAGACTGCATTTTATCAAGGCTCAGTAAACAAAGATTAATTAGCGAAGCGTTAACGACAAATTTTTCGTCCCTAAATTTACTAAATAAAGTTTCCAAACTATGTGCAATATTTCCAATGTCCTTAATATCTATACCGCGTGCCGCACCTTTTATGTTATGTGCTGAGCGAAAAATATTGTCAATACAATCTTCTCGTTGTTTATCTTTAATTCCTTTTTCTAGTAAAAGCAAGCCTTCAGTAATCACTTGTATTTGTTCGTCTAGTTCGGATTTGAACATAAGCAACAATTGATGCAATATTTCAGGATCGAGTTTAATTGCCACTATTGATCTCCGGACTCAGAATAGGTAGTATAAAATTTAAAGGCTAAGAAATGACTGAATTTTCATGTGTATTAAGTCTTATAAATACTGACACTTTCTTTTAATTGCTCTGCTACTTTACCCATGTTTGTCGCTGCTTCTTTAGTTTCTTGTGTATTATTAACAAATTGTGAGGTGACTTTATTGATTTCACTCATGGAAATAGCGACTTGATCTATACCAACAACTTCCTGTTGCACGGCGGCTACAATTTGCTTACTAGCATGTACCGTCTCATTGATTACCTCACTGAGTTGGGTCATCATTTCACCACTTTTTTCTACCAATGAAACACCATCATCAACTCTTTTGTTACCTTCCTCCGTTGCCATCACAGCACAATCTGCCGCTCGCTGAACATCCTGAAGAATTTTCTGAACTTGTACTGTTGATTGTTGAGACTGTATTGCTAATTCCTTAACTTCTGCTGCGACGACAGCAAACCCCTTGCCAGCCTCTCCAGCCTTAGCAGCTTCTATCGAAGCATTAAGTGCCAACATCTTGGATTGCTGTGCAATACTTGACACGACCTCCGTAATTTCTCTAATCTGTTGAGTTTGCTCGGATAACGCTAAAATAGTCTGTGCAATATTCTCAACTTGTCCACGAATTACCTCCATGCTGGAAATTGTTTGCGAAAGAACTTTCTGTCCATGATCACCCTCAAACCGAGCTTTCTCCGCGACCTTACCTAACTGCTTGGCCTTATCTAAATTTTGTGCCGAAGTTGCTCGTACTTCTTCTAATGTTGACGTAATTTCACTTACAGCAGCAGCTTGTTGAGAGGCAGCTGATGCTTGTGTATTTACTGCGGCGTGTATTTGACTAAATGTTCCTAGCAGGGTACTACTCGCTTCATCAATTTGATTGGTGATTCCTGTTAAACCCTCAACCATGGTATTTAAGTTATTTCCGATTAGGCTTAATTCGTCGTTATTATTAGTATCAACACGCTGACGTAAATCACCATTTGCCACATCGCTAATAAATTTACTGTAACCTTTAACATAATTCTGATAATCAATATTTTTTAGCGTTTGTGCAGTAATATCAGTTGCGATTTTTACTATTTTAGTTACTTGCCCCATTTCATCCAGAACAGGAGTATAGACCCCATGAATCCAAATTTCCCCTCCAGATTTAGTCACTCTCTTAAAAGTATCATTCTTATTCTTGCCCATATTCAAATCTTTCCAAAACTGAGCATAGTCTTGAGAATTAGTAGTTTCTGGCTCAACAAATATACGATGGTGTTTGCCAACAATTTCTTCAGCTTGATAGCCAAGTAATTGTAAGAAATTTTTATTTGCCATCAAAACATTTCCATTGGTATCGAACTCAATATAGGCATTGGAAGCATCAATAGCAGCCAGAATACCTCTTATATTCTGACGCTCTATTTCAAGTTCAGTAATCTCATAACGTACACCAATATACTTTTTAGGTTTACCCTTATTGCCCATAATCGGCGCAATTACTGCATCGACATAATAGGGTTCACCATCTTTACTTCTATTCTTAATAACGCCACGAAAAATTTTCCCATGACCAATGGTGTTCCATACTTGCTTAAAAAGTGCCTTTGGCATATCTGGGTGGCGCGTAATACTATGTGGACTGCCAATAAGTTCTTCTCTGCTGTACTGAGATACTTCTATATATTTCTCATTGATTTCAGTTATTCTTCCGGTGAGGTCTGAATGAGAAATAATAGAGGTCATGTTTAACATATCTATTAGTACTTTATGTTCAGCAACTTCGGCTAATTGATTCGTCTTAATTTCAGTTATATTCTTGGATAGTGCTAAGATTCTTACTGAATTACCCTCTTCATCCTCAATGAGGCTGTAAAAAATCTGCAGCCATATTTCGTTACCTTTCTTGTCTAATTGCTTGCATTCATCAGCATTGAGTTCACCCTGACTTATTTTTTTCCATAACTGTTGATATTCAGTGCTACTTGCAAAACTAGACTCAAAAAAAATACCGTGATGCTTGCCACAGACTTCTTTCAGGGTATATCCCATGAGCGACAGGAAATTTGCGTTTGCATCAATAATCGTACCGTCAAGTTCAAATTCAATGACACAATGTGATTTACTCAACGCATCAGCTTGACTTTGATAATCAGATATCAATTTATTATCTTTCGCTTTCGTATCCGTTTTTTTCTTCATGCTTGATAACCCCTAAAATGTATCTCAATAAAGTATCTTAAAAAGTAAAGTCTGCTCTAGAATGTTTTTATTTTTTGGATATCCTGATTAGTTAACTGATTCATCTATTTGCAAAGATGAATCGGTCAGTATTGAACCAATATTTAATATAACCACCTTTCCAGCATGGACGCCCTGTATGTATCCATTATTTCCTAAAGGTGATGTTAATTTTGCTGGCACAAATTCGTCATTATCTTCAATTTCGTCAATGATTAAACCAGCTTTCGCTGTGCCAGCTTTAACAATAATTATCCATGACTCATTCAGGTTGTCATCTTGTTTTGCGCCGAAAATTTGTTTTAAGTCAAGAACGGTTAATAACTCACCTCGATAATTAACTATACCGGCAATAATGGGAGGCGTACAAGGCACTTGGGTAACTTTTGCAGCGGGTAGGATTTTTTCTGCATATTGGTAGGGAATACCATATAGCTCTGTTAAACCAAGTTTAAAACGAATATATTGTTCATAGATTTCTTCATCTTGGTCTGTATCTTTTTGTGCAATAAGTTTTGCTCGTTGCCGGAGTATTGCTTGTTCTTTGCTACTGTTTGGTATTAATGACTGGGCATAAATAGTTTGTGGTTTGCTGTGAGCTCCCAGGTGCTTATTTATTTTTTCTTGTTTTGTATTGGTTGTTGACTGTGACGTCAAAGACTCATTTCTTTGTGCAAATTCCAATGCCTGGTCCAATTTTTTGGAAGTGGATAAGCTCGGTTTGCGTATACTGGCTGAAATCTTTTGTGTTGAATCTTGTTTTCCTTTTTTGGGTTTAGTCATGATTCTGTCACCATATTTATTCCTAGAACTGTTAATAATTCAGTCACTAGTGCATTAATTTCTTTTTTGGCGATGGGGTCGTGCCATTCACCAACCCATAAGCCTCTGGCGAGTACATCACTGTACGCAACACGGAAACCTAAATAAGATTGTAGTTGTGGTAAATCAAGTTCATCATGCACCGCATCAATCATTTCTCTAGCCGAGCGTGTTTGTTTGCGATATCTATTCCAAATAACGCGTGCATCAATATGAATATTTTTTTGCTTTGCTTCTGTAATCGTTGCAAACAGGTCTGATAACGCCCAGACTTCAGCAGCGCTTGTGCCTAAAGGTAACAAACATAAATTGCTCATAACAAGGATAGCCCGGGTCATTTCAGCAATTCTAGGTGGGCCATCAATGATTATAAAATCATGTGTGCGACTCAGTGCTTGCACTTTTTTTATTAATGCTTGATGATCAAGCGCAGTTGTAACTGATAAGTTACCTAAGTGATTGTTTTCATCTCTTAGTATGCCCCATGAAGCACTGGTGCCTTGTGGTAGGTCACAATCAATTAGGGCAACGGTTGCCCGTTGTGATAATGCTGCGGATAGGTTGGTGGCAATGGTGGAACGTCCGGCACCACCTTTTAGTTGAATGATGCCAATAATTTTTGCTTCATTTTCTGAATTTGTGGTGCTAGTGGGCATTTATCGTTTTCCTAGATTGATCAAATCAACTTAATGGTTTTTAACTCCTTTTACTTGCATATCAGTATAAATTTTTATCTCATTATTTATAATTTCAATAAAACGAGCATAATTCATTCCTGGTGTATTGTGTACTTTATGTAGTGGACTTTGGTTTTTTGCATGAGTTAAAGCATGTTTTAAACTTTTTAGGCCTTTTGTGTAATCACTTTTATGAATTTGTAATAAACCGAGTTGGTAGTGTGCTTCTGGAAATGCGTAATCAAGAAAAATTGCTTTTTTGAAAGCGACTTCAGCTTCTATTGGTTTGGCGTGCTCGATAAAAATAGTTCCCTGAAGCAAATAGGTGTGTTTATCGGTTGGGTTAAGTTTGAGACATTGTTGGCAGGCTTGTAAGGCTTCATCCAAATGACCCAGATTAGCGAGTGCACTAGTTTTAATATATTCTAACTCAGCGGTATCACCCTGAGTTTTAATTTGTTTGTCAACCAACAATAGAGCATCCTGCCAGCACTCAGAACGTAAAGTATTTTTTAAATCACTGTTGTAATCATTAGATTCTGTTGTATAGACAGAAGTTGGGGGAGTTTTTTTATCCTCCTCAGGTTGTTGCTCCTTAGTTTTAATAAAAGGATTTTCAGTGACTTGTTGCTTATTATCTTCTACGAATATTGGTTGTTGTATCGTTTTGCGCTTGAAATAGAATGATTTGTCATTTTGTATAAATTCAAATGTTTTTGTATCCCAGGTGACAAAGTCTGAGGGGCCAAGAAATAACAATCCATCAGGGACTAGGCACATGGCAAATTGTTTCATAATTTGCTGTGTCACAGTAGATTTTAAGTAAATAAAGACATTACGGCATAAAATAATATCCATGGCATGAATACCGGAATGCAAAGTGGGGTAGATATCCTCAGATAAATTAAGATATGAAAACTTTACAAGCTGACAAAGATCTAGCCTTAATTGATATTGCTCATCATCGCAGGAGAAATATTTTTCGATAATAGCCTGAGGTGTTTCACGCATTGACCAGACTCGGTATTTTCCGCTGACAGCATTAGCTAAAACATCGACATTAATATCGGTTGCTAGAAAATGTAATGTCCATTGACTAATATCTGGAAGTAACTCGTGCAGTAATATGACGATACTATAGATTTCTTGTCCATTTGAACAACCGGCACTCCATATCCGTAATGAATAGTCGTTATTGATTCGTTTCTGTGCGATTAGATCTGGGAGCAGTTTTTCTCGTAATAAGGTTATTTGTGCTGTGTCACGAAAGAAATAACTTTCACCGACGGTGATGCCTGCTAGGAGAAATTCGAATTCTGGTGTATTTTTTGTCGATTGTTCTAGTATGAGCTGTAATTCATTAGCACTTTTGTAACCAAATTGTTTGCATGCATTGTTAACGGTTTGTTGTAAGGTGGATAGTTGGTGATCTTGCAACACAATACCAGTAAGTGTTGTTATGAGTTGTTTAAACCCTTCTTCTTCTTCTGGGGTAAGCACAATCGGGAGGGGATTAAAGTCCTTTTTGATTTGTGGAGACATTTTTCTGTGATTATTGTCAGCAGATTTAAATTATTGACTTTGTGATGTTTCCGTAATAAAAGCGTTTGTAGCGTTGAAATTGAAGCCTAAAATTTGTTCGATATCCAATATCAACATCATACCGGAGCTAGAGTTTAGAGAGGCTTTGAAAGGTGAGTGACTGTCTTCAAATGAATCTTGCATATGAATGGTACCAGGTTTCACCATTTCGACTTGCATGACCTCATCAACAATGAACGCTATTTGAGCTTGACCATAGTTGCAGACAATTATCGGGGTATCCAGATGGTAATTTTCTGCTGTATTAGACCCTAGCCATAATCCTAAGTCGATCACCGCGATGCTTTTGCCGTGATAATCCATTAACCCGACCAAAAAAGGTGCTCCGCCGGGAATATATTGTAATTCCATTAAAGGTAGAACACAGGTAACATAATTGAGATCGATCGCATAAAATTTATCTTGTGTACGTACTTTTAGTACTTGCTGTACAGACATTGATGTATCCAATCGCTGTTTTTGTTGAATAATAATACCCCACCTAAATTATGAATTATTTACATACCTTTCTAGTTATATTTAACACCAAAAATTCTAATTTCATTACTTAGAATATAATGACTATATCGTGTTATTTAATGGTATCTAAGCAACGACTAATCCATTTGCTGGTCAATTTTTCTTGTACGCTATTTTGCTGTAGACGGGTTGCAAGGCCAGAGAAATCAACCATATCAAGGGGTTGATCCTGATTGAAGCAGGAAAACACATAAGATATTTCACCGGTTTCTGGGTCTTTATGCGGCTGCAAGCATTGCGCACAAATCTCTTTCATCATGCATTGCATGGGTGAATTAATAGAGCCAATGGCAAAGTGATTCGCTTTTAAATAGGGTTTTAATTCGTTATGGCGTGCGACACCGACTGCTGCCATCATGCGGTCAGAGCCGATAGCAATAATGCGATCAGCATCGGCAAGCGAAACGGATTGTTCACCCAACTCACCACGACCATAGGCAATCATCGCTTGTACTATATTTCCAACAAAATCCTTGTCACCGGATCTATTTGCGGTAAAACCGGGAGATTCATCACAACACCAGACAACCGTATCTGCAGCCGCTTCAATCTCTGCTACTTTATAACGGTCGACCAGCTTTTTGTAGCCTGCAAAGTATAATACTTTTGAGCCAGCAGCACGTGCTGCTGCACCGATAGAAAATAATACCGCATTACCTAAACCACCGCCGACCAATACCACGGTTTCATTCGGTTCAATCTCGGTTGGGGTACCGGTTGGCCCCATCAGTATAACTGGTTCACCAGGTTTCAGCATAGCGCACAAGTCAGCCGACCCACCCATTTCTAATGCGATCAGAGACACTAAACCACGTGAGATATCGACTGATGCGCCGGTTAGTGCGATACCTTCCATTGCTAATTGAGTATCATTTGTAATTGTTGAAAGTGAGGCATAATTTTGGAAACGGTAAAATTGTCCAGGGCGAAAACGTTCAGCAGCCATAGGCGCATGCACCACCACTTCAATGATATTAGGTGTCAATCTTTCTACTTTATGAACGGTTGCTCTTAATTGGCTATTTAACTGTTCAAAGAACTGCCAAGTAGATTGATCAGAAGACGGCTTGATTTTTTGCAATACTCGATTGACGACTGGATAACCTTGTTTGGCACTTGACATAGCCTTCACGACATTTCCTGAGAAAGAAGGGTGTAAATCGCCAAAGAAGCTTATAAATCGACCATCGTGATCGTTATTGTAACGACTTAATAAGACATATGGGGTATCAGGTTTAGGATTGGCATAGGCTGGTTCAACTAGTTTGCCTTCTTCATCGCAAGCGGTGAAATAGCGACCGTTCAATTTATAGGTCTTTTCATCTTCGCGAGCAAGCACGGTGTTTGGTTGTGTCCCGGCGGCAATTAAAAATGCGCGTGCGGGTAGAGTTACCTCACCAGTTTTTTGCCATTGTCCTTCTTCATCATGTTTCTGCACGGAAAATTGAACAGATTCGATATGCTCCCATTGATCGATGTTGACTTGAACAGGCGTTAAACCTTCTGCAAACCAAATGCCTTCTTCTAGCGCTTTTTCAACTTCTTCATGATTTAATGTATAAGAAGGGCTATCAACCAAGCGTTTGCGATAAGCCATCGTAGCACCGCCCCAAGATTGCAATAATGCCAACACATGTGCTTCACGTCCTTCTCTTTTTGCCGTTTCATGTTCAGCGCGGATCGCGCGTGCATGAGTAATAAATTCATCAGCAATGACTTGTTCTTCTGCGCTCCATACTTCACGGATGGTCGCCTCACCTTGCACTGCAGACAAAATCTCATAGCGTTGTAAAAATTTCTCGACTTGAACCGGATAGTAGGCTAATGCTTCTGTCGCGGTATCAATCGCTGTTAAGCCGCCGCCAATCACTACGACGGGCAAACGCAATTGCATATTTGCAATTGAATCACTTTGTCCGGCTCCAGTCAGTTGTAACGCCATTAGGAAATCTGATGCAGCTCGGACACCACGTGCCAACCCATTAGGTAAATTAAGAATAGTTGGTTTACCTGCACCTGCTGCCAGGGCAACATGGTCAAAACCCATGGCAAATGCATCGTCGGTAGTTAAGGTGCCACCAAAACGGACACCACCAAATAAAGCGAATTCCTCACGGCGTTCAAGTAATAAACGTATTAATTTAAGAAAATTTTTGTTCCAACGTACAGTAATACCATATTCTGCTACACCACCAAACCCAGCCGGTGTGCGTTCATTTAAATCTTCTTCTAATTCACAGGCATGTTGAATGGGGTTGAATGCTTCCCGTTCACCTTTTTGATTTACGCCAGAAATTTCTGCAGCTAGTGGTTCTATTTTCAGGCCGTCAATACCAACGACTGTATGCCCTTCATTCATGAGGTGATGGGCTAAGGTATATCCTGCTGGACCCATACCAACAACAAGAACTTTCTTTCCAGAAGGTTCTTTAGGGACAGGCCTGCTTAGATTTAAAGGGTTCCAACGTGTTAATAGACTGTATATTTCATATCCCCAAGGTAATTCCAATACGTCTTTTAGCGTTCTAGTTTCTGCTTGTGGAATATCAACGGGTTCTTGTTTTTGATAAATACAGGATTTCATACAGTCGTTACAAATACGGTGACCTGTACCTGCGCACATGGGGTTGTCCAGCACAATCATGGCTAAGCTGCCAACAGCAACGCCTTGTGTTTTAAGTTTATGAAACTCGGAAATACGTTCTTCCAATGGGCAACCGGCCAGTAATGCGCCTAATTCACTTTGTTTAAATGCAGGTGGTTCTTCCGGTGATTTAGATTTCTGTATTAAGCCTTTCGAGCACGAGTCTTTACCTTGTTCATGGCACCAAATACAGTAATTTGCTTCATCTAATGCACCCATCAAGTCAGTACCTTGATCGGTCAAAGCGAAACCGTTACGTTCTCGTAGATGATCTAATTTATGCACCGGGAAACCGGCTGATTCGTCAGTGTTGAGTGTTAGTAAATTTTGAAAATTTAATTTAGCAGGGGATTTGAATAGAATACCTTGTTGTGTGTGTTGTTGCCCGGCAGGTGTTCTCAAAGCCCAGGCAGCATAGTGGAGCGCCATTTTAAGGCGATCTTCATGTCCCGCTTCATTGTCCATCCATTGTGCGACTTTGGTAGCAAAGACCAGCTCGGTAAAAGGTTCTCCAAACTCGTCTGTTAATTTTTGTTCCAAGTCCAAACCATTAATTTCTTCCAGCTCGGCGGCGCTAACTTTTCCTTTGGCACGGCGTTGTACAAACTGCCGTTTGCAGAAATAAAGCGGTGCCAGTTTATGATGCTGTTCTGCTAGTGCTTTTACTTCATTCTCAATACCAAACAAATCCGCTAGAAAATCTTCTAACCATGGCGCAATTTCTATTAATAATGCAGATTCATCTTTAGGGGCTAATGTATCTGGATGAATTCGTGCATTAATTAATTTGTGGTGTAATGCATGGTCACCTTGATTTAGAAAAGCAAGAAACTCATGGTCAAGTTTGAGTAAACCATCCCGGCAATATAGATCTGCAATAGTGAGTTGGTATTTTAAATTGAGTGTTGCTTGTGTGGGTTTTTGTTGCATGTGATGCGTTGCTTCCAATTTTGTCATGGCCAATTAATATATTTTAATTATCTATAATACGGTCGTCTGTTAACCAGATGATTTTTCTCTATTGATGAGTCTTGTTATATTGCTTTAACCAATTGATAAACGCATCATTTGGCTGGGTTTTCGGTTTTTGAGATATAAAAGTCCTGTGTTTCTTCAAGCTTAAAAAAATCAAAGGTCATTAAAACAACTTGGGTTGACGAGAGAAATGACAATTGATATTTTCAAATTAAGTTTAGCCGTCGTTATACAGCTAAATATTGAGCAGTATTTTGTAAATGTAGCGTTAAAATTTATTGATTAAACTTGGTTATCCAACTACTTAAATTATTATATATTACGGTTTTAAGTTGTGGATAAATTTAACGTGCTAGAATTCAAAACCTGTAACAGGTTATTTGAGAGCGAAGTTTGTTTGTAAACATTGATCCAAAATGCCTGTTCATTTCAATTGGCCTAATACATTCCTATAAGGCTGAGGCTATGAGACAAGCGTGTTAAAACTAACTAAAACACTGTACGGATTTAAAATTACAAAACATCAAAACTACGTTATTTAGCCTTAGCTTTGCCGCTCTTATCTATCATCAAGTATAAATATACGTAATTTTTTTGTACTGTGCCCGTAACTAACTTATCTCATTAATAAAGATCATGATTCCTATTAGGATCCTACATCGAATCAAATAAGTAATGTTACTTATTACCTTATTTATTTGGTGAATCAATCATTCCAGCTGCAACCGTATTATTAGTGCTTTCATCGATTAGGATAAAGCACCCTGTTGCTCTATTACGAGAGTAATCATCACAGACTAACGGTTTCTGTACTTTGATTGAGACATGCGCAATATCATTCATATTAAGTGTACTCGTTGCTTCATGTTGCATGGTGTTTACATCAACACGATAGTCAATTTGACCAACGACAGCTTTAACCATTCGAGCGGTATGTTTAATTAGATACTTACGATTAGGATCAAGAGGTTGTTCTGATAACCAGCACAACATGGCATTAAATGCTTGGGTTACTTGGGGCGTATCACCTGTTTTTACAAAAACATCACCGCGTGAAATATCCAAATGATCTTCAATTGTAAGTGTCACTGATTGTGGTGCATAGGCTTCTTTAACTGTTCCTTCATACATGACGATTTCTTTAATGCGCGATTTTAGCCCGGAAGGTAATAGTGTGATATCGTCACCAACTTGAATTGAGCCGGATTCAATACGACCCATATATCCACGGAAATCATGTAAGTCCTGGGTTTGTGGGCGACATACCCATTGAATCGGATAACGAAAATCATCAAGGTTTACGTCATGTTCAATAGAAACGCTTTCTAATAAATCAATTAAGGTGGTACCTTGATACCAATTCAATTGGTCACCGCGTTCGACCACCATATCACCACGTAAAGCAGACATAGGAATATACACAATATTTTTAAGATTTAAATCTTCTGCAAAGGCTGCAAAATCTTTACATATATCCTCAAAAACTGATTGTGAATAATCGACCAGATCCATTTTATTAATGGCGACTACAATATGCGGTATTCCAACTAAGCTGGCCAAAAAAGAGTGACGTTTAGATTGTGTTAGTACACCGTTACGCGCATCGACCAAAATAATTGCCAGATTAGCGGTAGAAGCACCTGTTACCATATTACGCGTATATTGTTCATGCCCCGGTGTGTCTGCAATAATGAATTTGCGTTTTGGCGTCGCAAAATAGCGGTATGCAACGTCAATAGTAATACCTTGCTCACGTTCTGCTTGTAATCCATCAGTTAATAAGGATAAGTCGACACCTTCCATACCGCGTTTACGGGTGGTATTGGTGATGGAGCTTAATTGATCCTCAAAAATTGATTTAGAATCATGTAGTAAACGTCCGATTAACGTGCTCTTGCCATCATCAACGCTACCGGCAGTAATAAAACGTAATAGTTCTGTTTGATCAAGCGAAATTTTTTCAATTGCCGACATATGGAAACCTTTTGAAAATTCATATCACCGCAAAAATGTAAATAACTCAGTATTAATAGATTTTATAAACTGTCTGAGTGCGGTGTTTTGTCAGACAGTTGAATCTGGGCAACTAATTTAAAAATAGCCCTCTTTCTTGCGCAGCTCCATGGAAGCATCGGAAGTTTGATCATCCATACGTGTTGCGCCCCGCTCTGTAATTCGAGTCATCGCTGTTTCTGTAATAATATCGATAATATTGGCAGCGTCAGATTCTACTGGGCAAGTGCAGCTCATATCACCAACCGTTCTGAACCTTACAACGATATTTTCGACTTGCTCGTTATCTTGTGGTTGCACTAAATGAGATACTGGCAATAGCCCCGAATCTCGCCGTATTACTTCACGAGTATGCGCAAAATAAATATTTGGAACCTCTAGATTTTCACGTGCGATATATTCCCATACATCCAATTCAGTCCAGTTACTGATCGGGAACACACGGATATTTTCTCCTGGATGAGTACGTGTATTGTAAATATCCCATAGTTCAGGACGCTGATTTTTTGGATCCCATTGTCCAAATTCATCACGGAAAGAAAAAATGCGCTCTTTAGCACGTGCTTTCTCTTCGTCTCGACGCGCGCCACCAATACAGGCATCAAATTCAAATTCGGCAATTGCATCCAACAATGTGACCGATTGGAATGGATTGCGGCTTTGATCTTCGGAGCGAAGTACAACTCGGCCTTTTTTTATGGAGTCTTCCATGCTACGTACAATTAGCCGTTCTCCTAATTCTTTTGCCCGACGATCACGAAACTCAATAACTTCAGGGAAATTATGTTCAGTATCAATATGCATTAATGGGAAGGGGAAACGTCCTGGACGAAATGCTTTTTCAGCCAGGCGCAGCATGACAATTGAATCCTTGCCCCCAGAAAATAATAATACCGGATTGGCGCATTCAGCTGCAACTTCGCGCATTATATGTACGGCTTCACTTTCCAATGCATCTAGATGGGTAAAAGTATGACTGCTCATTTTTTCTCTCAACTCACAAAAATATTAGAAAACTCTATTCGAGTACTCGCAATAATATCATTTTAAAGGAATTACATTGCCTGTATGTAAACCGCATTCTTTTGTTTCTGGTTTTTCCCACCACCAACGCCCGGATCGAATATCTTCACCTGGTGTAACCGAACGAGTACACGGCACGCAGCCAATACTGGGGTAAAAACGATCATGCAGTTTATTATAGGGTACATCATATTGCTTAATATACTCCCAAACTTCTTTATTTGACCATTCAAGTAAAGGGTTAATCTTTTGCATACGGTTACTTATATCATAAGCTGATACTTTTAAGCTAATTCGTGTGGATGCTTGTTCATGTCTGATACCGGTTACCCAGGCACGTTTGCCAAATAATGCGCGGCGTAAAGGTTCCACCTTACGAATATGACAACACTTTTTACGTAATTCAACGCTGTCATAGAAACCATTTACGCCATTTTCCGAAATGAATTCTTCTATTTGTTTGACATTAGGAAAATAAATACGCAAAGGTTGACTAAAATGGTTACGTACGGTCTGCATTAAATCATAGGTTTCTTGTGGTAACCGCCCAGTATCTAAACTAAACATATCAATATCAAGTTTATATCGATTAATCAAGTCTGTCAGTACCATGTCTTCCGCACCCAAACTATTGGCAAAAGTGACAGGTGCAAAATCATGGATCGTTTCTGTAAGAACACTAATAACTTGCTCAATTTTTTGTTGCAATTCACTCATTGATTAAACCTACGGCAGAATTCCCCTTACGCTTTACTCGATTAAATAATGGTGTTGGTTGATCAAAAGAGGTCTGATAGACTTCTGAGAAATCGGAGAACCCTTTTAAAGCGTCTTCAATATTACGATCAGGGCGTGGTGAAAAGGCATCAAAACCAACGCGATACATATAAAATAATTGATCACGTAAAACGTCACCGATTGCTCTTAGCTCACCGGTGTAACCCAAGCGGGAACGTAAGTTATACGCGATTGAATAGCCTCGGCCATCTGCAAATTTTGGAAAATCAATAGCGATTACGGCAAATTTTTGCAAATCATCTTTTAGCGCTTCAGGGCGTTCATCACTGGCAAGCCATACACCGATATTCTCACGTTGTTGCAAGGTGTCTCTTTGTGTCTGCCAAACTTCAAGTGGAACAATTATCTTACCTGCTGCTACCGTAACATTGTCTGTTGTTTCTTGATTGTCCAGGCGTAGGACCTGCCAATCATCTTCAATTATAGTTTTATTCTTGATTATTTTCATGATTAGAATCTCGGCGAATAAAAAGGTATTGTATATTGCGCAGGAGCCACTTCTTTTTTGCTCAAGGTCTCTTCTGGTTCTACCTCAAAATCTGTGGCGTAAACATGTTCCTTGAACGGCTTAAGGCCAATTCGTCTTACAGTATCAATAAACCGTTCTGCTTCGATCCGTTCACGCAGATAAACTTGCAACAATCGGTCAATGGCTTCCGGTACTTGATGAAATTTGAATGAAGGCCCGATGATTTTACCGATTGAGCTGTCATTTCCCTCAGATCCGCCGATTGAAACTTGATACCACTCGTCGTGGTTCTTTTTCTCCACGCCTGTTATACCAATATTACCAATATGATTTTGTCCACAGGCATTCATGCAACCGGAAATATTCAGCGCGATCTCGCCGATATCATGTTGAAAATCTAGGTTGTCAAAGCGCTCTGAAATCAATTGCGCCAGTGGAATGGAACGTGCATTTGCTAACGTACAGAATTCTGCACCTGGGCAACTGATCATATCCGTTAATAAACCAATATTAGGTGTTGCTAAATCATAAGTATTAGCTTCCTGCCATAAACTGATTAAATCCGACTGTTTAACATCAGCTAAAACTAAATTTTGTTTGTGCGTGATCCGGCATTCTCCAAAGCTATAACGGTCTGCCAAATCTGCAACTTTATCCATTTGTTCAGCTGTCGCATCTCCTGGTGCAACATCTTGTTTCTTTAATGACAAGACAACAATAGCATATCCAGGTACACGATGCGGTTTTACATTACGCTGCATCCAATTAGAGAAAGATCTGTTATCAGCTTTGAATTCGTTTAAGGTTGAATTCGTGTCTGGTAGTGATTCGTAGTTGGGGTCCGTAAAGAAGCTGGCAACCCGATCGAGTTCTTCCTGCGTTAAAGTCGCCGGACCATCTTTTGATGCTGCCCAATCTTCTTCAACCTGACGACGGAATTCATCAATTCCTAAAGCTTTCACTAAAATTTTGATACGTGCTTTGTATTTATTGTCACGGCGTCCATATTGATTGTAGATGCGTAGAATAGACTCTACATAAGTTAGTGCATGTTGCCAGGGCACAAATTCGCAGATCTCATTGCCAATAATGGGCGTTCGTCCTAAACCACCGCCGACAAAAACCCGAAAGCCGATTTCACCTTGTGCGTTTTTAATGACGGATAATCCAATGTCATGTGCCAGAATTGCAGCACGATCTTCCCTGCCACCACTAATGGCAATCTTAAATTTACGGGGTAAAAACGCAAATTCTGGATGGAAGGTACTCCATTGACGCAAAATCTCGGCATAAGGTCTTGGATCGACAACTTCATCTTGTGCCACCCCGGCGTATTCATCTGATGTGATATTACGAATACAATTGCCTGAGGTTTGAATTGCGTGCATTTCCACGGAGGCCAGATCTGCTAAGATGTCTGGCGTGTCTTCTAGCTTCAACCAATTAAATTGGATATTTTGGCGTGTTGTGAGATGGCCATAACCGCGATCATATTTGCGTGCGATATGCGAGAATATACGCATTTGTTTAGATGAAACTAGGCCATACGGTACGGCGATTCGTAACATATACGCATGTACCTGCATGTATAATCCATTTTGCAGACGCAGCGGAAGAAACTCATTTTCAGTTAATTCATTGGCCAAACGCCGCCGTACTTGGTCACGGTATTGTTTGACACGTTCATCAACAATTTGTTGATCATATTCATCGTAACGATACATATAAATTCCTGTTAACTCGTGGCCTTATTTATTTAAGGTTTAGTCTTGATATTTTTTGGAGACGGGTAATAATAATGCTGCATCCAGAGGAAATTTAGCACCGAATTTCATGATGTGATCTACATCATCATCTTCATCATGCCGTATTGCCATGCCGATATAGGCATAGTCACCTTTTTCACCGACTACAATACCAATACGGCCACCACATCCATTAAACCATGTGACTTGTTTTGGTTTATTTTCTATATTTGTACTCATCAATCAGTTCCATATTTCATTAGTGGAAAATTACCCAGTAAATTTTCCTTTTTAATTTTCTCTATTTTAACTGGCTATAACATTAATTTAAAACCAATCACTATAAGAATGGTTGCTAAAATAGGTCGTAATATTCGGTCTGGAATATGTCCGCCGACATGACTACCTAAATAGATGCCTGGCAAGGAGCCTAGCAATAAACTGCCAAGTAGTACATAATCGACCGTGCCCATATAAGCATGGCCGAGACCAGCTATTAAAGTCAGCGGTACAGCATGGGCTATATCACTGCCCACCAGTGTAACTGCGGGGAGGCGGGGATAAAGCATGAATAGAACCACCATTCCCAAAGCACCTGCACCGACAGAGGTAATTGTTACCAATGTTCCTAAAATTGCGCCAGTTATTATCGTTGCCGACAAAATATGACGATCCCGCCATTCTACCAAAAACCCAAAATGTGACCGACCCATTCGTGTTAATTGTTGGCGAAATAATAGCGCCATAGCAGTCAACATTAAGGCGATGCCAAGGGTAGTGGTAATTATCCCTGAAAATAGTTCATTATCAACACCCAATGTATTTAGTACCAGAATGGTGATTAATGCCGCTGGTACACTACCCATTGCTAGGTGTCCGACTAGTTGCCAATGGACGGTGCCTCGGCGGCCATGAACCCATGCGCCACCTGCTTTTGTTATTGCCGCATAGAGCAGATCCGTTCCGACGGCTGTTGCTGGCGGTATATTAAAAAACATAATTAACAATGGTGTCATCAGTGAACCACCGCCAACGCCGGTGACGCCAACGATAAATCCGATCACCAAACCAGATAGGGTATATCCCCATTCCATTAGTTTTCCTATTTCACCTTATTTTCTGAAGGCCGCATGATACCAATACATTCATATAATCCAAAATAATATTGTGTTAGATTTATATAACTAAATATTATTAGAGGGTGAGGTTATGAAATTACAACAACTTCGTTACTTATGTGAAACAGATGCACAAAATTTAAATTTATCTAAAGCCGCAAAGAATTTGCATACCTCACAGCCAGCTATCAGCAAACAAATTCAATTGCTTGAAGAGGAGTTGGGGGTAGATATTTTGGTAAGAAATGGCAAACGAATTGTCCAGGTAACGCCTCCCGGAAAGATGATTATTAAAATTGCCAACAGAATGTTACGTGATGCAGAAAATTTGACAAAAATTGCACAGGAGTTCACGAACGAGGCCAGCGGGACATTGATCATTGCGACGACACATACCCAAGCAAGATATGTGTTACCACCGGTTATTAAACAATTCACATTACGTTATCCAAAAGTTAAGCTCATTTTACGTCAAGGTAGCCCAACCCAAATTTCCACGTTGGTGACATCAGGTGAAGCTGATATCGCGATTGCCACGGAGGCGATTGAACAATTTCATGAATTGGTGATGCTACCTTGTTATCAATGGAATCGATGTGTGGTTGTTCCGCCCAAACATCCCCTGCTCAAATTAGAAAAACTCACACTTGAAGCTATCAGTCGTTACCCAATTATTACTTATGATTTTGCTTTTACTGGCCGATCAAAAATAAATCAAGCATTTGAAAAAATAGGATTAACCCCTAATGTGGTATTAACAGCAATTGATTCTGATGTCATTAAAACTTATGTGGAACTTGAATTAGGTATTGGCATATTGGCAAAAATGGCTTTTGATGCCAAACGTGACAAACACCTCAAATCTATTGATGCGAGTCATTTGTTTGAACCCAGTACAACACGCATAGGGATTAGCAGGAACAGTTTTTTGAGGGAATATGTTTTTGATTTTATAACGATGTTTGCACCACACCTTAATCACTCAAGCATTAAAGAAACGCTCGAGAAGAATCAGGAATAATCTATCGCAACATCCCATAATCAAATTCCCCCAAATTTGAAAGAAGTGGCGGTATGATATGTGAATAGCAAATAGTTATGTCATCAGACTGATGGAAAACAGAAAATGAAAATCAAAATCCTCTTTAGTTTATTTTTGTCTATTCTCGTATTGGGTATGATTGCGATCAGTGCCGGTGCTTATAATATGGCGGCTACGGAAAAGCACTGGGTGATTACTGAAAAAGTTATTGAGTGGGTTCGTGTTAGTTCAATTGCAGCACGTGCAGGTGATCTCGAAGTGCCAGCACTGGATGATCCAAGTGTCCTTATAATAGGCGCTGAACATTATGATGCAATGTGCACGGATTGCCACTTGTCCCCTGATCAGCAACCAACCGAATTAGCCTTGGGCCTTTACCCACAAGCCCCTGTATTTCATCAACGTGATCTATTGGTTGGTGAGGATAAAAAAAATGAACAGTTAAAAGAATATTTTTGGGTAATAAAAAATGGTTTGAAGATGACAGCTATGCCGGCTTGGGGATTGACTCATGATGATGATACGGTTTGGGCGATGGCGGTCTTTGTTCAGAAACTTAGCGGTATGACAGAAGAGCAGTACATAGCATTGACAAGGATAGATACTAATAATGGTCATCATCATGATCATGGCCATAATCAAGGGCACGGGCATGATTAGATCGTTTAATACTTTTGTTTTAAGAAACCGGGAAATCAATTTAAATCATTGCGGCGTTAAATTTGAAATACTCGAATATTTCATCTGACCTTATTGCAAATTATCTCGCTACCAATTATCAAGTCGGTACCGGTGCAGAAATGTTTATCTTGCATATCAATCAATATTCTGTCGCTTTATCACGATTATTATCTGCATATCAAAAAAACTGTGCAGCCATCATTACCGCATACAATCCGCTAAGTAAACCACAAAGCAATGAAAAAAATCAGATTGATCATGCAAAGCTTGGGCAAGTATTAGAACACTACTCATGCCCAGTGATTGAAAGCTTAAATAAAGACCCATCAGATATTTGGCCAATAGAGAAAAGTTTTTGTGTACTGGGGCTAAATTTGCAAGTTTCAAAATCTCTCGGTCAGAAATTTAACCAGAATGCTATAGTATGGGCCGATAGCAGCGCGGTACTTCGATTAATCTTATTGCGCTAGATCATAGCCAATCAATTTTGGCATTTTATACTGACCAGTATTAATCAGCAACGCTTTGCATTTCAATATGAAATCTCTTTCTCTACTTGATAATGTGTCTATTATCCTGAGTCATACCAGTCACCCTGGTAATATCGGGGCGACTGCCCGGGCAATGAAAACGATGGGGTTGATGTCTTTGCACTTGGTCAATCCGAAATCATTCCCAGATAAAGCCGCCGATATTCGCGCGGTTGGAGCACGAGATATTTTGAATCAAGTTCAGGTGCACGCTAATATTGACGATGCGCTGGATGGCACCATCATGGCTGCGGCGGTTACTGCACGGTCTCGTGGGCTTGCGCATGAGGTTTATGATGCACGTCGAGGCGCACAAGAATTGCTGCGCTATGCACAACAGAGTCCGGTTGCATTGGTTTTTGGCGCGGAAACTTCCGGGTTGACTACGGCTGAAGTGAGTAAATGTCAGATGACCATTAATATTCCAACAAACCCAGATTACTCCTCATTAAATTTAGCCAGTGCGGTACAAGTAATGGCTTATGAGTTGCGCATGGCAGTGCCGGACATAACACAGCAAGAGCAACAATTTCGAACACCTGCAGAATTTAAAGATATTGAACTTTTTTACGAGCACTTGGAGCGGGTCATGGTCGGTAGTGAGTTTCTAAATCCCGCAGAACCAAAGCGACTCATGCAACGAATGCGGCGATTATTTTCTCGCTCCCGTTTGGAAAGAGAAGAGGTTAATATTTTACGTGGCATTTTAGCTGCCGTTGAAAAGCGTTGGCAAACAAAACAGTAATAGTAATGACTATTGTAATTATTCAGTACACTGTGGTAACTGTTCAGATTGCCTCTAGAATTCATCAGTTCAACCTAGAAGAATCAGTTGAACACAGAATTTGTATTGAATCTAAGGTCACAAGACAAGGCGCCGTTCGCAGCCAATGGCCGTAGTCCTTGGCAAGAGCGGCAACACAGTATAGTGGCCTTAGATTCAATGCAAAACTGTGTAGCGTTATTACAATCACCTTTATGGTGTGCAAAACGCTTAGTTTTCATATTTGTAATTCAGTTACTTATATGCGGTTTTAGCGGTCAACTGATTTTTCTAGGTTCAAGGCACAAATGTGAGTTTACACGTGTAAATGATCATTTTGTAACGCAGAAATGGTGAATTCTAGGGGTGAACTGAATAGTTACTGACTTTTTTATTTAAGAAGATGCAACCGTCTGCTGATGTTCATCCGGTTTACATACGGCAATATGACGGATCAGCCCATCGGAAGAAAAATAGATGCGTTCCAAGCCATGTCTTTCGACCTGTTCACCCGATGCCGCATCTGTGCCGGTCATAATGAACTCAAACTCTACCCCATTGTTTTCAATAACCCGATATTCAGGGACCTTCCAGTGGACATCAGGGAAGCGGGAGAAAAAACTGACCATCATTTCATGAATAGCGATACGGCCTTTATATTCGCCAAAAAAAGACGAGTGATAGGTGGCTTCACACATAAACAGGCATTCAATTGATTTAAGTTGGTGCTGGTTAGACAAATCAACATAGTTTTTTGCCAGATCAATCACATGCTTTGTATTCATTTGATATTACCCTTGAATTCATCACGTAAAAAAATCCATTCGCGATCATCACTGCTATTGGCATCAAAACGATAACCAGCAAAATTAAACCCTTTGATGTCTTCCGGGTTTGTCAATTTATTCTGGATGATATAACGACTCATGAGGCCGCGAGCTTTCTTAGCAAAAAAACTGATAATTTTATAAACCCCATTCTTTTGGTCTTTGAAGACGGGTGTAATAATATCCGCGTTTAATTTACTTGGCCGGACCGATTTGAAATATTCATTAGAAGCCAAGTTAATTAGAATGTTGGACTTTTGTTTTTTTAAATCCCGGTTGATTGCTTCGGTGATTTTATTGCCCCAGAATTCATACAAATTTTTGCCGCCATGATTTTGAAACTGGGTACCCATTTCCAGCCGATAGGCCTGCATCAAGTCCAAAGGACGTAGAACACCATATAAACCGGAAAGAATGCGCAAATGATCTTGGGCAAAAGTAAGTTCGGAAGCATTGAGTGATTCGGCCTCCAATCCGGTATACACATCGCCTTTAAATGCGAGTACTGTTTGTTTGGCATTTTCGGGTGTGAATGGACGGTGCCAATCGTAATATCGGTTGGAATTCAAAGTCGCTAGCTTCGGGCTGATGGACATCAGTTTGCCGATTTGGTCTGGCGCTAATGTACGCAACTGATCAATTAACGCGGCAGAATCGTCAAGAAATTCCGGTAGCGTGAATTGATCAGTGGTTGGTGGTGTTTCAAAATCCAGTGTTTTAGCTGGTGAAATAACAATAATCATGTGTTATTTTCTTGCAGGTAGGTTAAAGCGCTGGTTCGGCAACAATCAGTCTTTACCTTCAAAATTATTGAACCAAACATTATAGACTTCATCCGGCCATAATGATTTGATCCATACAATCGTATCATCGACCTGTTGCTCGGTGAGTTTTCCTTCCCAGGCTGGCATGGAGCCAAATTCCGGCGGCCCACCTTTCAGAATTGTCTTTTTCAGCACGGCGGTTGAATGATGCCAGGTGTGGGCCGTGCCGTTCAGCGGTGGTGGGGGATATTTCCCATCCGGCCCGGTTTTGCGCCAGTCAGGGGTACCCACGCCATCGACACCATGACAAGGCACACAATTGGCATCATAAACGGCCTTGCCTCGTTTGATCTGGTTTAGATCAAAATTTCTAACCACAAAGCCCGTTTCAGGATCAATTTGATGCTGATCAGCACAACCGACAATCAGTGCGGTGATGCTGATCAGCAATAAAGTACGAATAGTCATTGATCGAACGGCCTGTTATTTCAAACGCATCACGGAAGCATTTTCGGCCGGGGCTGCAGGTGCCGGTACTGGTGTTGCCGCTTTTTTAGCATACGGATCGTAACGATTATAAATAACGGTGTCTCTGCGCGTATCGTTGGGTTCTTTAACCAATAACACGTTGTATGGGTCAACACGTGAACCTTCCATACCTGGCGAACCGTGTGGCATGTCTGGAACGGCTAAACCCAGTGCATTAGGTCTTTCTCTGAGGAAACGAATAATGTCCGGCGCGGGAATATGCCCTTCCATCACATAACCATTGACCACTGCGGTATGGCAGGAGCCCAGGCTATTGGACATGCCCATTTTTTTTCTGATATCTTTATTGCCGACATCGTGCGTTTTGACCGTAAAACCGTGGTCGCGCATGTGATCAACCCACTTGGAACAGCAGCCGCAAGTGGGGCTTTTATAGACATCAACAGTGGTTGTTGCAACCGCATTGGAAGTCATGCTCAATAAGCTTGCAGCAAAGATTGTTCCGGCTAAAAAGGTAACTCGTATTTTCATTTTTCCTCCACAAATATTTTTCCACGCATTATCTTGAAATGACCCGGTAATGGGCAAGCAAAATCTATCGTTCCTGCGCTAATAAACTTCCAGATTAGTTCCTTTTTTTCACCCGGCTCAAATTGTATTAAACCGGCTTCTGAAAGATCTTTTTCAGGGAACATGCGCCTAATTTTGGCATATTTCTTTAAGTCTGCCATAGAACCAATTAACATTTCATGTTTTTTGTTACCGCCATTTTTGATAACAAACTTAATCGTTTCACCTTCCAACACGGTAATCTCGGCGGGTAAAAACATATTATCCACCAGTGTCAGCTTGATGATACGAGTAACTTCACTCGGGTCTGTTATTTTGCTGATAACAATGTTTGATTCTAGTTTGGAACGATTGGTGCTTGAATAAAGATTGCTTGAAAACAAGATCAAGGCCACAAATGCTATAATTAATGCGAACCTGTTCATAGGATTCTCCTAAATAATTATTTTAGAACCCAGCTATTCGTCCATCATTAGAATGTAGCAATGCTAAATCGTTCCTTCACTTTTGTCCATCCTTCACCCATTACTTGTCGGCCCATTATAAAGCATTAAAATGACACACAAAAAAGAGCGCTATAATTCAAACAAATTACATAAACGCCTACGGCGTCAGGTTGGAACGGCGATTGCGGACTTCAACATGATTGAAGCTGGTGACCGGGTGATGGTTTGTCTGTCTGGTGGCAAGGATAGCTACGCGCTACTGGATATTTTGACCAACTTGCAAGCCCATGCGCCATTGGAATTTGAACTGATCGCTGTCAATTTGGACCAAAAACAACCCGGCTTCCCAGAGCAAGTTTTGCCCGAATACCTGACTAAGATTGGTATGCCCTTCCATATTGTTGAGCAAGATACCTATAGCGTGGTTAAACGGGTGATTGCCGAAGGAAAAACCACTTGCAGCCTTTGTTCACGTTTACGTCGTGGAGTGCTGTATCGTGTCGCCAGCGAACTGGGTGCGACTAAAATTGCTTTAGGCCATCACCGTGATGATATTTTGGAAACGCTTTTCCTCAACATGTTTTATGGCGGCAAGCTCAAAGCCATGCCGCCCAAACTGGTTAGTGACAACGGCCAGCACATTGTGATTCGCCCCTTGGCATATTGCAAAGAAAAGGACTTGGCCGCGTATGCGGCGATTACTGATTTTCCCATTATTCCGTGCAATTTATGCGGCACGCAGCCAAACATGCAACGCCAAGTCATCAAGGAGATGATGCAGCAATGGGACAAGCAGTTTCCCGGTAGGTTAGAGACGATGTTTAGAGCGATTCAAAATGTTCAGTTATCACATTTGGCAGATACCGGTCGCTATGACTTTTGTCATTTAAAAACGCAAGACAGTCCTGTTGTAGATGGTGATATTGCATTTGATGAGGAAATATTTGAACCCACTATCGAAGAATTGACGGTATCGGTTTCGGAATCTTCTTAGACACTACTTAACGAGCGGTTCAATTGTCACATCGTTTGTAACGGTAGTTTTGCTGTGAACACATTGTGTTAAGCTAGAATTACGCTGATGATGAAAAAACTCGGGGTGGATTATGAGTGCTAACCAAAACAAAACGGAAAGTAAAATACCCAATCGTGGGGAATTACAACAACGGTTGCAAGTATTGGTCGAACGCGACCGTGAGGCTCTGGCAGTATTTGCTGCACGATGCGCGTTGCGGGTACTGCCTTTAACTGCCGTCAAAGGTGCTTTTAACTATTGGCCTAGCGAGAAACAGCAAGCGTATGCACACAGTGTTTTTGCCGCTAGTGTGATGGGACTGGCGTATAAAGAGACGGCTCATTTTGTTGCTATCGCCACCGCTGCTTCTGCTGCTGCGACCGATGCCTCAGTTTCCTCTTCTCCCACTTACGACGACGTTGCCGCCGCCTCAGCCGCCTATGCCACTACCGCTGCCTATGCTGCCGCTACAACCTACGCCTCTGCTGCTACTGCCGCCTATAATGACGCCACTGCTGCCGCTGCCGCCACCTACGCCGCCGCTTCCTCCGCTTCCTCTGATTTGGTTTTGTTGGAGCAAGGTGAGGTGTTGTCAGTTAAACAAAGTGCGTTGTGGCTGGGTCAGCGTCCTTCTAGAAGCGCGGAACAAGTTGATGCCTGGTCAGAGGCCATGAGGGCTTTGAAACTGAGTGAGTTGGCGCAATTTTATGGCGATTTGTTGCGAGGTGAGCGGTATTCTAGTGACAGATTACTTGGATTGATTCATGATTGGTATGAGCAATATGGTTATCAATATACTAAGAAAATAGAAGTCAAAATTAAAAAACCTAAAGCCAAAACCAAAGACCAAAGTCGAGCTAAGGCAAAAATCCAGGTTGAATCAGATTTGTTGCCGAAAGAAACTGCTTCGTTGCCAAAAGAAACTGTTAGATATGAACAAACTCATGCCAATATATATGATGGGTTGGCCGAGAGAGATGCTTTGGGACGCCAACAACTGGCTGAAGCGATGGTTGCTATTTTGTCGGCTAAAGAAAACCATCAACATCAAACCATTGGTTTACTTGGCGATTGGGGAGCGGGCAAGAGTACGTTCGTTAATTTGCTCAAGCAATCCATACAGGAAAAATCAAAGATTCCCTTTTTATTCGCCGAATTTAACGCCTGGGAATATGTGCATACCGGTAACATACAAGCCGGTATGACCCGTGAGGCGTTGAAAGGTCTTGTTAGTGATTTAGGTTGGTGGCAAAAGCTTGATTTAGCTTGGAAATTTACTTGGCAAGAAAAACCTTGGTATGTGTATCGCCTATTGCTGGCAACGGCCGGGTTGATTATAGGGACTATAGTTGGTTCACTTCAGTTTGATGGTTGGGAGCAATTTTTCGCATGGATCGGATTGGGTAGTGTGAGTGCTTTGATCATCTGGAAATTTATTTGTTCATTACAAGCACTATTCAATAGCCCCTTGGTGAAAGAATGGAAAAGTGTATTAAACCAAGCGGATCACGATCATTATCTAGGCACGATTCCGGTGATGAAGCAGCAGATTCGCAAGTTATGTAAATTAAGGTTGGGTTTAGGCAAAGATAAACCAGCTGCTGCACAAAAACGTTTGTTATTTGTGGTGGATGATTTGGACCGTTGTAATCATATTGACGTGGTCAAAATCTTGGAAGCTGTGCGTCTGATTATGGGAGTACCGCAGGTGACGGTAATTATTGCGATTGATCAACGCATTGCATTAGCCTCGTTAGCATTGCATTACAAAGACTTGGAAGAATCTCATGTGGGACGAGATCCGGGTACGATTGCGCGGGATTATCTGGGTAAGGTGATTCAAATGCCGGTTCAGCTACATGCTGCGGATGGAAATACAGTGACCTCATTTATCAATCAAGTGTTGTTGAATGATGCGGAGAAACCCATACTAAAAAAAACTTCGGGAGTTCCAAATCGTCCAAATAAAAATGAACACTCAACACCATCTAATCCGCTTGATATGGAACTGCTTGGATCAGGGCCAGATTCACTTTACCCTTTAGGCAAAGGCGTATCAGAGAAGCCATCATTCAAAGTGCCTGTCATAGGAAAAATTGAATATCAATTAAGTCCAAAGGAAAAACAAGTATTCAAAGATCGTGTCAAGCAGTTTGGGTTCCATAACCCTCGCCAGATTAAGCGTTTGTATAACAGCTTTAATTTATTGCGTCATCTGAATGGTAGTGATCAAGCTGATGACCATATGTTGGTACTATTTTGGTTGGAGTATTTGAATAGCTCATCAGAAAATGAAGCTGGCTCTGGCAAGAACAAGGATTTAATGACATTAAATACTGAACGTTATCAGGTCATTGAAAAACAAGTGAAACCGTTTGTGCTGCCAGCGTTGGATAAGTCTTTGAGTGAAAATGTGAGTAGCCCTAGTACTAGACCAATGGATACTGGATTCACTGATGAAATTTAAAATTGTGAACGGTCTGAATGGATCGTGCTAGCACAGCACAATCGCCAAGACACTTTCGAAATTCACCAAAATAACTGTGATCTGATGCCTTTTCTTCAAGACTCAGATCACAGAATCATTTGCCAGAAGAATCTCCTGTAAAGCGCCATTTGTAAAAATCTAGATTTCATCCCAACAGAGGATTTAGGGCCAATCAGAACAGTTACCACAATACACTGAATCGTTCTGCTTGGCATTTCGGTGGATTTCAAGACATAATGATCGCTAACTAAAATTATCTATTTTGGGTTCTTTATCCTAAAATCCTTAGTTGGATGGTGTTTAGAGTGCGCTATTGTTTCTTTTTGGCAAGGCGCAATGAGGAGTAATAACGAGTTATTGCAACGAATTGCAACACGGCTAAAATGAAAGAATAGCGTGCTATAAACATCATAGCGGGGTTCACCAAAAAGGTATGTATTATATTAAAAATATTATTTGTAATTTCATGAGGTTGGTTGTTTTTGTAGCGATCAACTGAGGAATTTGGGTTTATGAGTGATGCAGCGACAATAAACGATTATCTTGTCCAACAGAAGGAATCCCAAGTAATCGAAAATAAACAGGAATCAGGCCATTGCTTTGTGCCACCAGAGGAAGATGGATTGCCGCCTGAATGGCTCTATCTTAGTAATCATTTGCATGACCGGCTTGAGGCCGTTCGTGCAGATAAGAAAAGCAAATCCACCATCCTATGTGTTCCAATTCCGGATAATGGTTCCATCCCAAGAATGCTTAATCGAGTCTTCAATATTGACGCGGTTAATCAAATGGTTGGCAAGGCCCTTGGCACCGGCGAACAACCGACACCCGATGTGGATGTTAATATCGATGATGACCATGCCTTCTTTGAAGCAGAAATTGAGGAGGAGGATGAGATTGATCAAGATAACCGGCAAGAGATCCGCGCCACTGGCGTATTAAAATTTTTTGATCTGGTTCCAGACTGGTTGTCCAGTAAACTGGATGCATCAATTGTCCCGTTTGAAGACAGATGGCTCGCTACATTGGACATCAATATCAAAAGCACCGGGCACATCATGGTCAGCCCAATCCCGCTTGGTATGCCATTGGATTCCACCAATAAAAGAATTATCGTCACCTCTTTTATGAAAGGCACGGTCAACTCCAATCAAGATGTACCCTATCCGATGGATGTCGAATTTGATTATGACCCAATGCTAGGCTTTCTCGACGATGATATTGATATTCCAGGTGAAGGGGTAAAAACGATCATGACGATTAATGAAATTTATGATTCTGGCGCGACAGTCGACCAACAAATTAAAACGCTCAACAAAGCTGGCGCCGAACAAGAAAACTTCGTAAATAGCGTCGTGGCCGAGGTCATACCTGACAAGCAAGATGATGATCAAGAATTCGAAGCCGTGGAAGATGATGAATTATTAGAAGTGGAATTAACATTAACTGGTCATCGCAAAGAAGAGATTGAGCTAATACTAGAGCAGCAGGTCGTATTGTATGTGCATCCAGACCAAGTTGAATATGCAAAAGCGCAATTGGCTGAAAGTCTGATTTTTTTTACTGCCGATATGTCACTTTCGGTCGGCTTGTATAATCCCGGTGCGCCGCCGAATGGCCTTGAGAATGTCGAGGAAAATGATTTCCTGCAGTTCTACCTAAATATTAAAGAAGGCAATGGTGGTAAGCTGGAAGACGCGATCATTTTACATGGCGGACCGTTACTGGCACTTGCTAAAATAAAGTTGCCCAATCTAAATATAAAAGAAAAGTAACTATTCAGCATACATTAAGAATCCATCATTTCTGTGTTACAAAATGATCATTTACACGTGTAAACTCACATTTTTCGCCTTGAACTGATGAATTCTAGGGGCAATCAGAACAGTTACCGAAATATACTGAATAATTACCCATAAGTTTTATCTTATAGGTAATAATCCAGAAGAAACAGTAGGTTATTCTGCGCGTGTATAATTCCCCTGAAATTAATCGATATGTAATTGTAAAAATGTATCAAACATATCCATTTCCTGCAGGAAGTATGAGAACATTATTTGAATAGAAGGTAACTGTACGCAATAGGATATGAAGAACTAAACATGAAAGAAGAAAAACAAAAAAGTCATCGAAGACTAGCACGTGAATTGGTTGTGCAAGGTGTCTATCAATGGCGCACTGCCGGAGGAACGACAAGCAGTATTGGAGAACAGTTATCTGATTCTGAGAATTATGTGCTTTCAGACCGGAAATATTTAACCCAACTGTTTCAAGGTATTTTAGACAGTTCGGTAGATTTAGAGACTCAAATCCAACCTTGCCTTGATCGCCCACTTAAAGAGTTAAGCCCGGTCGAATACTCAATTTTGTTATTGAGTACCTATGAGTTAAAGAATCATTTGGATATTCCCTATAATGTGATTATTAATGAAGCGATTGAGCTGGCCAAAACTTTTGGTGGAATGGGCGGCCACAAATATATCAATGGGGTGTTAGATAAGGTGGCTGCTACGCTTCGGGATAAAGAATTTGCATTAAAGAATAAGATTAAGCATTAGTGTGAGATAAAACCGGTGAACTCTGAATTCGATATTATTCGCCGCTATTTTAATAAACCGGTCTCGAACACAATACTGGGAATCGGTGATGATGCGGCACTGATTGGATCAAGCAGGAAAACAGTATTGGCTATTTCTGCCGACACCTTGGTGGTCGATAAACATTTTTCTCCTGATGTGGACCCCTATAATCTCGGTTATAAATCTTTAGCAGTGAGTCTGTCCGATATGGCTGCAATGGGCGCAAAGCCTCGTTGGGTAATGCTTTCATTAACCTTGCCAATTTCATTAGTGAAAGATGGTGAGCGTTGGTTAAGTGGTTTTAGCAAAGGATTTTTCGAGCTCGCAGAAAAATATCAGGTTGAGTTAATTGGTGGTGATACGACGTCCGGTCCGCTTAATATTGGCGTGCAGATTATTGGTGAAGTAGTTGAGGGTCAAGCATTGCGACGGGATGGTGCGATGCTAAATGATGAGATTTGGGTTTCCGGCCGGTTAGGAGATGCGGCTTTAGCGCTTTGTCATTTGAAAGAACAAATTTGTCTTCTGCCAGATGAAGTCGATCAATGCTTAGCCGCTTTAAATCAACCAATCGCTCGAGTTGAATTGGGTCAGCGGTTAATTGACTTGGCACATAGTACCATTGACATCTCTGATGGATTAATGGCTGATTTAGGGCATATTTTGTCTGCATCAAATAAATCAGCAAAAATTTATTTAGCAGATGTACCTTGTTCTGAGCCGGTAAGTACACGCTTAGATCAAACACTCGCAGTGAGCTGCCTATTAGCAGGTGGGGATGATTATGAGCTTTGCTTCACCGCACCTTGTGCAAAACATCAAGAGATTGAGAATCTGTCAAATGAATTATCATTACCTTTAAACTGCATCGGCAAAATTACAGATGGTAATGGCCTTATTGTGTATGATCGTGCGGGTAAAGAAATAACGTTGGAGAAAAAAGGGTATGACCACTTCGGTTCCTGATACTCAGGATACATCAGACACCAAATCAATTAAGCGTCAACCAGATAAAGCTTTTGTTTATAGCCACCCGGCTCACTTTATCGCGTTTTCTGGCGGAACCGGATTAAGTCCATTCGCGCCGGGCACAGTGGGAACATTAATTGCTTTCCCATTATATTGGGTATTGGATTACTATCTGGAACCCATACATTTGCTATTGCTGATTGACATCATGTTTATTGTCGGCATTTGGGCGTGTAGTGTTACTGGAAAGGCTTTGGGTGTGCCGGATCATGGCGGGATGGTGTGGGATGAAACAGTTGCCTTTTTATTGGTGCTGTTTTTTACGCCAGCTGGTTGGATGTGGCAAGTTGCGGCGTTTGCACTGTTTCGTTTTTTTGATATTTTAAAACCACAACCGATTCGTTATTACGATAAAAACTTGCATGGTGGTTTTGGTGTCATGTTTGACGATATGTTGGCAGCGTTTTATACCTTGCTTTGTTTAGCGGGATGGAAAGCATTGGTTTTATTCGAAGGCTATTTTTAAGGGCGATTAAAATTACTACTGTAGATCAGTCATTATTGAATTTAGCGAAACGCGTTGGGGAGTGTTTTAAACAGCGTGGTTTTATATTGGCAACTGCTGAGTCTTGTACTGGTGGTTGGTTAGCTCAAGAAATTACCGCAATTGCAGGAAGCTCTGAATGGTTTGAATGTGGTTTTGTGACGTACAGTAATCGTTCTAAATGTGAACTGCTTGGTGTTAATCCTGCGGTCTTGGAAGAAGATGGTGCCGTCTCAGAAAAAACGGCGCGTGAAATGGCCGCTGGGGCGCTTAAATTGAGTCAAGCATGGGTCAGTGTATCCATAACCGGCATTGCGGGCCCTAATGGCGGTTCTGAGGCTAAACCGGTGGGTACGGTATGTTTTGCGTGGGCATTAAAGGATGGCACATTAAAGTCTCAGACCTGTCATTTTAATGGCGATCGACGTGCGGTTCGGTGTCAATCGGTTCAAGTAGCGCTTCAGGGCCTGCTGAATTTTCTGGATGAGCAATCGAGTATAGTTTCTAATGGGTAATATAAAATGGCTCGAGCAAGACGAGCCGAGATCTGCTGTTTGGCGTTCGGAAAAAGGATTGCCGCCTCCAAAGCAAGTGTTGATAGCAGATGATAAGATGTCTGCTGATATTGCTTATCGTGCGGCTTGTGAAGGTAAGGCCTTGTTATGGCGTGGAGATTTTCAAAATGCTCGTCAATTACTGCAGGCAATAGCGCGACGAATCGATAAAAAACCGCGTAAACGTAAAGTTAAAAAAGAAGCTTGCACACCTGCTGAATCCTTTCATTTGTATCGACAGACCCAATCTCAACATGCGCGAATTTTGGGTATGCTGTTGATAGCGGTCGAGTCAGATCATCATATTCCTTTAAGGCGTGCACCAGATGTGCGCCAAGCCTGCTCAGATGTTTTTGGGCCTGGAACCGAACCGTATGTTATTTCGCTACGCGAGTTGCAGGGGCTGATCGGTGCCTATGAATGGCGCAAGAATGGGGTTGAAGTGCCGGTGTTGGGTGCACGTATTTACCCGCATTACGGTGTATTTGCACCAATCCGCAGCGAATATGTCGGCTTGGTGGCACGGGCAAATTTGCCTCAGCAAGTTATGAAAGGTTCCGTGGTATTTGATATTGGAACAGGAACTGGTGTGTTGGCAGCCGTTTTAGCGAGTCGTGGTATTCAGCATGTGATTGCAACTGATCAGGATGAACGGGCATTAAACTGTGCCCGCGAGAATTTGATGCGGTTGGGTTTTGCGGAACAGGTTAATGTGGTACAGGCGGACTTGTTTCCGTCAGGCCGGGCTGGTTTGATTGTTTGTAATCCGCCTTGGCTACCTGCTCGACCGAGTGCGCCAATTGAACGCGCCGTATTTGATCCGGATAATCAAATGTTATTTGGTTTTTTGAGGGGGTTAAAAGAACATTTGCTGCCTGATGGTGAAGGGTGGCTAATTTTGTCCGATTTGGCCGAACATTTAGGCTTGCGTACACGTGATGAATTGCTCGAGGTCATCAATGATGCAGGTTTGACGGTATTGGGAAAGTCTGATGTAAAACCGCATCATCCTCGTGTGTCCGATAGCGATGACTCCCTTCATGCCGCTCGCGCAGCGGAATTAACGTCACTATGGCGATTAGCTACGAAGCCGGTAAAGGCAGTGCCATAAACCTAAATTCCTCAGTTGATCGCTACAAAAACAATCAACCTGATGAAATTGCGAATAATATTTTTAATATGATAGACACCATTTTGGTGAGCCTCGCTATGATGTTTATAGCACGCTATTGTTTCATTTTTGCTGTGTTGCAATTCGTTGTGAACTCGTTATTACTCTTCATTGCGCCTTGCCAAAAAGAAACAATATCGCACTCTAAACACCATCCAACTGAGGATTTTAGGATAAAAGACATGCAAATTATAACTCGGTATATTTTTTCGCGATTCCCTTCGATTTCTCAATCGGGTATTTTTGTGCGTTCTTTTCGAGTTTATCAAATACAATTTGTTTGACATCTAAATCGTATTTCTCTGCCAATAGAATAGCGAACGTGAATACATCAGCAAGTTCTTCTTTCACTTGATTGATATTGGCATTTTCTGGAGACTTCCATAGGAAAACTTCGAGCAACTCTGCGGCTTCTATATTTAATGCCAGTGCGAGATCTTTTTCATTGTGGAACTGTTCCCAATCTCGCTCGTCACGAAACTGATGTAGCGCTTTGGCAATTTCTTTAATATCATTCACTGAAATATCTTTTTAAATTTGTTTAAGAGCGGCGTGTTGTGACTTGTCGGTTATTATACTTTGGTAATACTTGCATAATAGGTTTAATAGTCCCTATAATTGCGAAAGCAAAACGCTTTTCATAGCTAACCTGAGATTGCACCAGCACTTTAGATTTTGGCCTGCAAGTATTACATCTACAGATCTTTTATGGATTTTAGTATAAATGGAGCTTGCGCCCAAGGCTTCACTTGCTGGCTTTACTTGTTCTGTTATGAATTGAACGCACATGCTCCCTATGCCGCAGAATAACTGCGCCTCCGGTCGCAAGCACGCTCAATTCAAAACTTACCGGCGTTTAAAATCCTGCAACTGGTGCACTCAGGCTAAGGCATACATCGCTAAGGTTTCACGTGAAACATCAACTGTGGTCATCTCTAAGTGCCGGGCAACATCAAGTAGTAAATTAAATTGGTTTAATACATGGGTATAACTGAAGAATTCAAAATTATCGTTGTTGGCGGTGGGCATGCCGGGACGGAAGCTGCCTTGGCGGCAGCACGTATGGGTTGCAAAACGTTGTTGCTGACACATAACATCGAGACAATTGGCCAAATGTCGTGTAACCCTTCGATTGGTGGGATCGGTAAAAGTCATTTGGTAAAAGAAGTCGATGCTTTAGGCGGTGCCATGGGAATCGCTACAGATGAGGCTGGAATCCAGTTTCGTACACTTAATGCAAGCAAGGGGCCTGCTGTCCGAGCCACACGAGCACAAGCAGATCGCGTTTTGTATCGACAAGCAATACGTCGGCGTATTGAGAACCAGGTGAATTTGTCAGTTATGCAGCAGGGTGTTGATGATTTGATTATTGAAGGAGATCGAATTGTTGGTGTGGTAACGCAGCTTGGTATTAAATTTAAAGCTGACGCCGTTATTTTAACCGTAGGAACATTTCTGGCCGGTTTGGCGCATATCGGTAAAACAAACTTCAAGGCTGGAAGAGCGGGCGATGCGCCTGCAATAACATTGGCAAACCGTTTGCGTGAAATGAAGTTTCCTGTAGGACGTTTGAAAACCGGAACACCACCAAGAATTGATGGCCGCAGCATGAATTATGATCATCTGATGGAACAGCCCGGTGATAAACCAACGCCAGTGATGTCATTTATGGGACAACAGACAAAACACCCGCAACAAGTTTCCTGTTGGATCACCAATACCAATGCAGAAACGCATAATATTATTCGTGCAGGCTTGTCTGAATCACCGATTTTTTCAGGAATCATTGAAGGGGTTGGTCCACGGTATTGTCCTTCTATTGAAGACAAAGTGGTGCGGTTTTCCACTAGAGAGAGCCATTTAATTTTTCTTGAGCCAGAAGGGCTCGATACCCATGAAATATATCCGAATGGAATTTCAACCAGCTTGCCGTATGACATTCAGGTTGAATTAATACACTCTATAAAGGGTCTTGAGAACGCACATATCACGCGGCCCGGGTATGCGATTGAATATGATTATTTTGATCCGCGTAACTTAAAGCGTTCACTCGAAGTGAAAACGATTGAAGGGTTGTTTTTTGCCGGTCAAATTAATGGAACGACTGGGTATGAGGAGGCGGCTGCACAAGGATTGTTAGCTGGAACTAATGCTGCATTAAAGGTGCAGGATAAAGAAGCCTGGTGCCCAAAAAGAAATGAAGCTTATTTGGGCGTGTTGGTTGATGATCTCGTGACCGGAGGCGTGACAGAACCTTATCGAATGTTTACCAGTCGTGCGGAGTATCGTTTGCAATTGCGTGAAGATAATGCCGATTTGCGTTTGACTGAAATAGGCAGAAAATTAGGCTTGATTGATGATGAGCGCTGGGCTGCTTTTGCACAGAAACAAGCGGCTATCACAGAGGAATTGGAGAGAATCAGTTCTATTCGTTTGTCGCCTAATTCATTGTCTGAGCAAGATGCTCATCGGGTATTTGGTAAATTGATTGAGCGAGACTATACTTTACATGAATTATTGCGGCGTCCTGATGTTACTTACCAAAATTTAATGGCTTTACCGCATGTCGGGTTGTCGGTAGACGATCGACTTGTTGCAGAGCAAGTAGAGATACAGGTCAAATATCAAGGCTATATTCTGCGCCAACAAGAAGAAATAGATCGGCAATCACAGTATGAAAATACATCACTCCCCAAAGCGATTGATTATAAGGTTGTCAAAGGATTGTCAAATGAAGTGCAACAAAAGCTAAATGAACACAAACCAGAGACAATTGGTCAGGCTGGGCGTATTTCAGGCGTAACACCGGCAGCGATTTCATTGTTATTGGTTCATTTAAAACGCGGATTCAACGCAAAAAATAAGATTGAGCGTGCATGAGTTTGTTACAACTAATTGAGCAAAATCTGCTTCAACTTGAAGGAACTACAGTTCAGGATAAAGACGCATTGCAACAATTGATATATGCTTATATTTTATTGATTGAAAAATGGAACAAGGTACATAATCTAACGGCAATTCGAAAACCGGAAGATATGTTGTATCAGCATATGATGGATAGTTTGGCTGTGCTCCCGTATATTCAGGGCCCTAATATTGTCGATGTTGGAACCGGTGCGGGATTACCTGGCATTCCAATTGCAATGGCTAGGCCGGATTGGCAGATTACATTAATTGAAAGTAATAAAAAGAAAACATCTTTTCTACAACAAGCTAAAATAGAGTTGAGCTTGTCAAATATCGCAATCTTCTCAAAACGGATTGAAGATTGGCGTCCAGAAAAAGGAGTCAATACGATTATTTCCAGGGCTTTTTCAAGTTTAGGTGAATTTGTTCATTTATCTAGACACCTGAATACAGGTGACAATGGAGATTGTACATGGGTGGCGATGAAATCCAACTGTACTGATTTGGAGTTGGCGCAAATAACGAAGCCCTATTACATAGAGAACGTCATCACAATTAACGTGCCGGGTCTTGCAGCTAAAAGACAGCTCGTGGTGATTAAACAGGAGGCTTGTTAAGTTGTTTTTGTTTATTCCGTTTCTGTTTAACATCAGTTCCGTAGCGAACAGGAGTTACTAGTTTGGCAAAAATTATAGCAATCGCCAATCAAAAAGGTGGTGTTGGAAAAACAACTACCAGTGTTAATTTGTCTGCAAGTCTTGCCGCCAATGGGAAACGTGTTTTACTGGTTGATCTAGATCCGCAGGCCAATGCAACAATGGGTAGCGGTACAGATAAGCGAACGATTGAGTTGACCGTTTATCAAGTGTTATTGGGAGACAGTGCGGTTAATGATGTTCGTGTGACGGCCATCCAAGGTCAATATGATCTGATTCCTGCAAGCCGCGATTTGGCGGGAGCAGAGGTTGAAATGGTAGAGCTCAAACAACGAGAAACGCGCCTTAAAACAGCCTTGGGAATTGTTGATGCTGAATATGATTATGTACTGATCGATTGCCCGCCGGCTTTAAATTTGTTAACGCTTAATGGGTTATGTGCGGCGCACACAGTTATGATCCCCATGCAGTGTGAATATTATGCATTGGAAGGACTTAGTGATTTAGTTAACACGATCAAAAAAGTGCGCGCCAATTTTAATCCGACATTGCGAATTGAAGGCTTATTGCGCACGATGTTTGATCCACGTAATATTCTAGCGCAACAGGTTTCTGAACAGCTTCAGCAACATTTCGGCGATAAGGTTTATCGCACGATTATTCCTCGTAATGTTCGGCTTGCAGAAGCACCAGGTTTTGGAAAACCCGTGTTATATCATGATAAGTCTTCAAAAGGTGCACAAGCTTATTTGGCTTTGGCCAAAGAATTATGTAACTATTAAACTCACCCCTAGAATTCACCATTTCTGTGTTACAAAATGATCATTTACACGTGTAAACGCACATTTAACGCCGTGAACTGATGAATGTTAGGAGCAATCAGAATAGTTACCGCAATACTGCTGGTTACAGAGTTATTAACGATCTGATACGACTGCAAGGATAGAGAACAATGGCAAAACTAAAAGGGCTGGGAAGAGGACTCGATGCGTTATTATCACGTAATGAAAGTAGCGATATTCCTGAAGAGTCATTACAAAATCTAAAAGTTACCGTTCTACAGCCCGGTAAATACCAGCCTCGAACCAATATGGATCCGGCCGCACTGACACAGTTGGCTGATTCCATTAAAGCGCAAGGCGTCATGCAGCCGATATTAGTGCGCCCAATTGGGAGTGATCGTTACGAAATTATTGCCGGTGAGCGAAGATGGCGTGCGGCCCAGCTTGCTGAGTTGGATGAAGTACCAACCATTATTCGTCAAGTCCCAGACGAGTCTGCATTGGCGATGTCTCTAATAGAAAATATTCAACGTGAAAATCTGAATCCATTAGAAGAAGCTCAGGGTATTCAAAGGCTTATAAAAGAATTTGGCATGACACATCAATTAGCTGGAGAAGCCCTGGGTAATTCACGTAGTACAATCTCTAACTTATTACGTTTGTTGAATCTGTCGGCACCGGTACAAGATTTAATGATGCAAGGCAAAATCGATATGGGGCATGGGCGTGCATTATTACCATTGTCGACCGCAAAACAAATTAAAATTGCCAATACGATTGTTGATAAACAACTGTCCGTTCGTGAGACGGAAAAACTGGTTAATCAGACTGAAAATCCACCGATTAAAACAGAGAAAAAAGTCGATCGAGATTTATTGCGGTTACAGGAAGATGTTTCTGAAAGATTGGGAACGCAAGTAGTGATCAAGCCAAAGCCTAAAGGTCGAGGAAATATTGTCATCAACTATTCAAACCTGGATCAGCTGGATGATATTCTCAGTAAACTGTAAAATATTGTAACTATTCAGCTTACTCCTAGAATCCACCATTTCTGTGTTACAAAATGTTTATTTACCCGTGTAAACTCACATTTTGCACCTTGAACTGATAAATTTTAGGGGCAATCAGAACAGTTACCGCAATACACTGAATAGTTATTAAATAATAGGAATTAAGGATAATTATGGATGCAAAATTGCTCGATATTCTCGTGTGTCCGCTTTGCAAAGGCCCGTTGCTATATAAAAAAGCCGATAATGAACTGATTTGTAAGCCCGATCGTTTAGCCTTTGCAATTAAAGATGGTATTCCAATCATGTTGGAAGATGAGGCGCGAAGAATACCGGATGAAGTGGAAATCAGTTAAACAGAATAAAAATAACAAATCTTATGAATAACACAAATATTAGACTAACGCCTCGTATCTCGGCTGTATTGGGTGCATTAGTTGCCGACGCTGCTGCTTTAGGCTTGCATTGGCTGTATGACCCAAGTCGTATCGCACAAATTGAAAAAAATAAAAGACTGACCTTTCTACCGCCTGATGATGATAATTATAAAGATGCCAAGGGATTCTTTGCGCATGGCGGTAAACAAGTTGGGGACTCTTCCGGTTATGGTGAAGCCTGTTTGTTGATACTGAATCATTATGCACAGCATGGCGAATTTAAACGTGTTGCGTATCAAGCAGAATATCGCGGTCATTTTGGGCCGGGCGGTCAATACATTGGCTATATTGATTCACCAACCCGTCAAACGTTACTGAAATTAATGCCCTTGGCGCCGGAAGATTTTCCAGCGCAATCCGGCGCAGATGATGATCAGTTTGCCGCATTGGCAACCGTGCCTGTGGTTACCGCCATGCATACCGGCACAGCTGCGGAGTTGCTGGATAAAATAGAGCAAGTCGTTCGTTTGACCAATCATAACGACGTTGCAGTTGGTGCAGCAAAATATACCGGCAGCGTGTTATTTGACGTGCTTAATGGAAAATCAATTTTGTCGGCTTTAACCGATGCGATTCCACAAGCCGGAGAACAATTGGCACCACTCATTGAGCAAGCGCTACAAACGAAAACCCTAGATGCTATAGGTATGGCCGAGCAGTTCGGTTCCGCTTGCCATGTTCTGGAGGGTGTGCCTATTGTGGCGCATATTGCATTGCATACCACCAATTTTCGTGATGCAATCGAAGCTAATATCCGTGCCGGTGGTGATAGCTGCGGACGTGCGATTATGTTGGGTGCAATCGCTGCGGTAAAAGCTGAAGCATTAAATGGGGAAAGCACATCTATCCCATTGGAATGGTTGAGTAAATACCGGAAATTATCGGTGGCTGCGGATGCTTGCGCTAAAATATGATCGACTTTTCACTGGATAAAAGTGCCGGGAAAAGATATAATGCTTTGATTATTTAGTATTTAAATGAAATGCGGCAATCAGTATCATTCTCAGGCGGTTTATCTCATCAATAACTCTGCAGTGCTAAAGCCACAATCTCAACGAATGCTATAATCTCGTACTTAATTTTTAGGCGAGATCCTATAAAACGTTGTAATCATCTTGATATGATCAATTAATAATCGGGTTGATTACTGCAATAATTTTACTATTTCTGGAGGGGAAATGAGTCACACGCTATATGAAACCACTGTTCAAAGGGTACAACGCTGTGAATTAGCAGTTCCAGGTTCCAGCCCTGAGATGTTCGAAAAAGCATTAAAAAGTGGTGTGGACTTTGTTTTTCTGGATCTTGAGGATGCGGTTGCACCTGACGACAAGATACAAGCACGTAAAAATGTCATCCAAGCGATTAATGACTTAGATTGGCAAGGTCATGGCATTACCGTTTCAGTACGGATTAATGGTCTGGATACGCAATACATGGTACGTGATGTAGTCGATTTGGTTGAGCAAGCTGGCGATAAGATCGACACGCTATTGGTTCCCAAAGCAGGTGTTTATGCCGATATCTATATGGTTGAAGCCATGCTTAATCAGTTGGAAATGCAACAAGGGCTAACCAACAAAATCGGCCTGGAAGCTTTGATTGAAACCGCACTAGGCATGGCCAATGTTGAAGACATTGCACGCAATGGGGCAACCGGTCGTTTGGAAGCACTACATTTTGGCGTAGCAGATTATGCGGCCAGTAATCGTGCCAGAACAACTAATATCGGTGGACTGAATCCAGATTATCCAGGTGATCAATGGCATGCGGCAATTAGCCGCATGACGGTGGCTTGCCGGGCTTATGGCCTGCGTCCGATTGATGGGCCTTTTGGCGATATCAAGGACCCGGATGGTTACAAACTGGCAGCTAAGCGGGCAGCTGCATTAGGGTGTGAGGGCAAATGGGCCATCCATCCAACGCAGATTGCATTGGCTAATGAAGTTTTTACGCCGCCTGAGGCAGAAATTGAAAAAGCCAAGCGGATTTTGATTGCATTAAAAGAAGCGGCCGCACAAGGGAAAGGTGCTGCTGCATTGGACGGACGTTTGATTGACGCGGCCTCTGAAAGAATGGCTAATAATGTGGTGAAGGTGGCAGACGCTATCGCTGCAAAAAAATAAATAAACAAGGCCGCGACTAGCGGCCTTTTTCGTTAGGGCGCCTCTAAAATTCATATTCGCCCAGATGCAAGGCGCGGTAATGATTTTGAAGTGCAGCATATGATTGATATGTAAGCAAGAAAATTTTACCGCAACACAGCAGCTGGGATGAAGTCTGTATTTTTAGAGATGCCCTTTATGGGCATTGCGTAAATGTCATAGAGTTGTTGAAACTAAAACGATTGATGAGGTAATTGAATTGAATATTCATGAATATCAAGCTAAAGAAATTTTGGCCGACTATGGGGTCAAAATGGCTGAAGGTGGCATAGCCCACAATACCGAAGAAGCCGTACAACGGGCGAGAGAAATTGATGGTGATGTCTGGGTTGTTAAGGCGCAAATTCATTCAGGAGCACGCGGCAAAGCCGGTGGGATTAAAGTTTGTAAAACACATGGTGAAGTTGAAGTAGCTGCCGAAGAATTGCTGGGGAAAAAATTAGTAACGCACCAAACAGGCCCTGCCGGCAAAATGTGTTCGCGCTTGTATATTGAGGCGGGTACCAATATTGCCAAAGAAATGTATCTGTCATTCTTAATTGACAGAAGTACCGAGCGGGTGATTATGGTTGGTTCCGCACAAGGCGGAATGGATATTGAAGCATTGGCTGAAACTGATCCGGATGCCATTGTTAAAATTTATATCGAACCAGCGGTGGGATTGCAGGATTTTCAAGCCCGTAAAATGGCGTTTGCCTTAGGTGTGGATACGTCTCAATTAAATCATGCGGTGAAAACCATTAAAGGCTGTTATCGTGCGTTGCGCGATCTCGATGCGAATATTTTGGAAATTAACCCATTGGTACTGACCGCAAATAATGAAATCATTGCGCTGGATGCAAAAATGGCATTTGACGAGAATGCGTTGTTTCGCCGTCGCAGAGTTGCAGAATTGAGAGACAACTCACAAGTGGATACCCGTGAAGTCGCCGCTGCTGAAGCTGGATTAAGCTATGTCGGCCTAGACGGTGACATCGGCTGCATGATTAATGGTGCCGGTTTGGCTATGGCCACCATGGATATGATTAAACTGGCCGGTGGCGAACCTGCCAACTTCCTAGATGTTGGTGGTGGCGCTTCAGCTGAACGAACAGAAAAAGCGTTTCGTTTAGTATTGGCCGATTCTGGTGTTAAAGCCATGCTGGTGAATATTTTCGCAGGGATTAATCGATGTGACTGGATTGCCGAAGGTGTTGTCCAAGCGGTTAAAAACATCGATATGAAAGTGCCGTTAGTCGTGCGTTTATCTGGAACCAACGTAGAAGAAGGTCGCCGGATTATTGCCGATAGCGGCTTGCCGATTATTACGGCAGATACATTGGCAGATGCAGCTGAAAAAGTTGTACAGGCGCGTAATCAATTGGTTGCACAAGAAGGTTAGGGAGCACATAAAGTGGCGATATTAATAAACGAAAATACACGCATCATTGTTCAAGGATTTACCGGAAAAATTGGCACCTTTCATGCACAAGAAATGATTGAATATGGTTCTAATGTTGTTGGCGGTGTCACACCGGGCAAGGGCGGACAAACCCATTTGGGGTTACCGGTTTTTAATACGGTTAAAGAAGCGGTTCAACAAGCTGGCGCAGAAGCCAGCATTGTTTTTGTGCCGCCTGCTTTTGCTTCCGATTCAATCATGGAAGCAGCGGATGCCGGCATTAAATACTGTGTCTCGATCACAGACGGTATTCCGACACAGGACATGATGACGGTAAAAAATTTCTTGCGTCGATTCCCCGAAGAAAAACGCATGATGTTAACCGGGCCAAACTGTTCCGGCACAATCAGCCCAGGGCGTTCTATGCTGGGTATTATGCCGGGACATATCTATGTAAGGGGTAATGTCGGTGTGGTTGGCCGCTCCGGCACATTGGGTTATGAAGCAGCCGATCAAATGAGATTGTTAGGCATCGGCATTTCAACCTCAGTGGGGATCGGTGGCGATCCGATCATCGGCAGTTCCCATCGTGATGTGTTGGAGAAGCTTGAAGAAGATCCGGAAACAAAAGTTTGCGTAATGATCGGAGAAATTGGCGGACCGATGGAAGTCGAAGCCGGCCAATTCTTTAAAGAAAACATGAGCAAACCATTGGTTGCCTATATCGCGGGTCTGACCGCACCCGAAGGTCGGCGCATGGGCCATGCCGGTGCGATTATTTCATCGGCTGGTGAAAGTGCGGCGGAAAAGGTAGCGACATTAAAAGAATTGGGCGTGACCATCTGCCCTACCCCATCTTTGATGGGAGAAACGGTCGCTGGTGTGTTGGCTAAAATGTGAACACATTTGCATCATCCTAAAAACCTCAGTTGAATGGTGTTTAGAGTGCGTTGTTATTTCTTTTTGGCAAGGCGCGATGAGGCGTAATAACGAGTTATTACAACGAATTGCAACACGGCAAAAAATAAAGAACAGCGTGCTATAAACATCATAGCGTAACTCACCCAATAGATGAGCACCATAGACAAAAGATTATTATTGTTTTCATGAGGATAGTTGTTTTTATAGCGATCAACTGAAGTTTTTAGGATCAAGTTTCATAATAAAAAAGGGTATCCTATGGATGCCCTTTTTTTGTGGTACGTTACGTTTTGGAGGGGAAAATGGGTGAGATCATTATTTCGCAAGGTGATATTACGCAGTTTGACGGAGACGCGATTGTCAACGCAGCCAATTCGTCGTTGTTAGGTGGCGGCGGCGTTGATGGCGCCATTCATCGGGCTGCCGGGCCGGAACTATTGGCGGAATGCCGCAAGTTAAACGGCTGCAAAACCGGAGAAGCCAAGCTAACGAAAGCGTACAAGCTCAAATGTAAGGTGATCATCCACACGGTCGGGCCCATTTGGCAAGGAGGAGATAAAGGCGAACCTGCATTGCTTCAATCCTGTTACGAAACAAGCCTTAAACTGGCACAGCAACATGATTGCCGTTCGATTGCCTTTCCAGCCATCAGTACCGGTGTTTATGGCTATCCCAAAGAAGCTGCAGCAAAAAATGCTTATACTACTTGTGCGGAATTTTTGAGAAATTCAAGTCACGTAGAAACGATTCACTTTATCTGCTTTGATGCAGTGACCTATCAACTGTACAAAAATCTTCAGCGGGCAGCATTATCCTAAAATCCTCAATTGGATGGTGTTTAGAGTGCGATATTGTTTCTTTTTTGCAAGGCGCAATGAGGCGTAATAACGAGTTATTGCAACGAATTGCAACACAGCAAAAATGAAAGAATAGCGTGCTATAAACATCATAGCGAGGTTCATCCAAAAGGTGTGTATCATATTAAAAATATTATTTTTTATTTCATAAGGCTGATTGTTTTTGTGGCGGTCAACTGAGGAATTTAGGATTATGAAAAGCGTAAGTTTTTATGTAACGGGCAAAGTGCAGGACGTCATGTTCCGGCAGACGTTTATCCGTGGCGCACAGAAAAGAAAACTCAAAGGTGGCGCTTCCAATGATGCAGAAAATCACCACCGGGTGCATTGTTCGCTTGAGGGCAATGAATCAATCGTTGATGAAATGATTAAACAACTGCAAGAAACCAAGCCGCTAAACTCCTGGAATGCCGCAGTGGAAGCACTGCATTATTATGATCACTTCATTGAATTATCCGACCATCAGGTGACAACGGACAATGTGGATCAATATCACTGGTCGCCTAATGTGGTGTTTTATCTTTAACCCTTTTTTTCTTTAGTTCTGAGGACACTTAGCTTAATTTTAGTGAAAAATAGTAAGTTCATGAAGCTAAAATAGTTAAATATTATGCCCCCAGAACTTGTTGTTAAAAGCTAGCAATTTGGGTTTATAAGCGACCAATTACTTGACCGCGAGATTCTCACTAGCCTGAAAATTGCACCAGTTGCTAGAATTCAAAACAGAGTAAGTTTAAAGCCAGCAAAACCGCATTTACTAAAAATCGCTAAAAGCTTATCAAAATAAGGCTTGCAAGCTAAACATAGCATACTGGTGCAATATTTAGGCTAGGGAAGGTATAATAAATCTAGCCAACTAGAATTTAAGAGGTATTGCATGCGTTCTGTAGGTATCTTTGAAGTAAAAACAAAACTTTCTGAGCTTTTGAGATTAGGTGAACCTATTGAAGTTACTAGTCACAGAAAACGGGTTGCAGTGATTTATCCGAATCACTGTCCGCTTGATTTGGCACAAGTGAAGCGAGATATTAAAGCGCTTAATAAGGCAGATAAGAAAGACGATACTGCTGATATGGGCGATTATTTATGACCTTGTATCAACGAGGTGATATTGCGCTATGTGCTGATGGGAGAGGCGATTACACAAGTAAACCTCGCCCTGTGGTGATTGTACAAAATACGGATTATATTGAAGGTATGCAAAGCATTACCGTTTGTCCCATTACTAGCGTTTTGAGCGCGGCAAGCGTGAGAGTGCGACTAAAAGCAAATGATACCACTGGTTTAAAAGAAACTTCAGAAGTTGAAACCGATAAAATAACAACGATTCGCGTTACTAGACTGAGCGAAAAGATCGGTGAAGTTGCAGAGAAGGAACGCAATAAAATCGATTATTCCTTGAGAATCTGGTTGGATTTATAAAGACCAATTTATAGGCCGCAAGATTCTTACTGAGTTCTAAGTTCTAGGGACATAATACTTAATTATGTTGGAATATTTCTATGGCAAGACTAGCGAGAGTGATTTTACCGGAGTATCCGCACCACATTATCCAACGTGGCAACCGCCGTCAGGATGTGTTTTTCAGTGATGATGATTACATTTTTTACCTTGGTTTACTTAAAGAATGGTGCAATACCGAGGGCATAGAGATTTGGGCTTATTGTCTGATGACGAATCATGTTCATCTGGTTCTAAAACCTGGTCAGGATTTTAGTACTCTATCAATTTGATATTGCCGGGTACAGCGTTACCGTGGTGTCTTGCAATAAGGCGCAGTACACAGGAAGGGTTATTCCCTTTTCAAGTACTGCAACGCGATTGCAGGACACCACGGTAGCGCCCTTTGGGTGAGCCTGTCAGCGCACATGGGCGGCGTTGTGCCTTTTGGAAATAGAACGCTATTCCCTGCAAGGCACGCCTTGCCATGAACACTGACAGGCTCACTGTACCTGGCAATATCAAATTGATAGAGTACTAGTTTATCAAAAGCCATTGCGGAAACACATAGACGATACACGCGCATGATTAACTTTCGGGAAAATTGGCGAGGCTATTTATGGCAAGGACGATTCTCATCTTATCCTATGGAGCAAGCGTATCTGCTTAAAGCAGCAGCCTATGTAGAGCTAAATCCAGTGAAAGC
>JAJFJJ010000050.1 GCA_021774195.1 Nitrosomonas sp.
GCGATCACAAGATGTCCCGTCACCGCGTTGCAGCACTTGCCAAGGGAACAACCATTGTCTGCGTGCTGCGTCTTGCGACGAAACATCTTGTAATCGCTGTATCCGTCAATATCAGGTAGACGGAGTACTAGACATTTCTGAGGCGATCAACTGAGGATTTTAGGATCACACTTATGCAAGTTCTCGGACAGATAATGATGTAATGGCCTTTGACCCAGGGTGTCAGATACGCTATCCGGCAACTACAAATAAACAACAACAGCCTATTGATATTATAGCGTGCCACATTCTACAGGTGCACATCATATTAATTCATGAGTTATTCAGCGATTCCTTAACCTTGCCACGTAACGATTTTTTTCGGCCTTGAATCGCCTTGCTTTCCAATCGCCTTACCTTAGAAGCCTTTGTTGGCCTGGTTGCTCTTCGCGTTTTCATTTCAATAGTGACACTTTTGATGATTTCCCGCAGTCGATTGAGCGCATCGTCCTTATTTTTGAGCTGGCTGTTATATCGTTGCGCTTTAATGATAATAATGCCTTCACTAGAGATTCGACTGTCTTTTAATTTTAACAGCCGTTCTTTATATATTTCGGGTAGTGATGACGCATTGATATCAAAACGCAAATGAATAGCCGTCGACACCTTATTGACATTCTGCCCACCTGAACCTTGTGAACGTATTGCCTGCATTTCAATCTCGGTTAAAGGGATTGATAGACGGTCAGATATTCTCAACATATTTACTCGCCGCTACTGAACTTGCTTTGGCTTCATGTGAAATTAATGCCAGTTTTTTAACACGAGATAAGGCCTTTATTGACATTTCCTTTTTTGAAGCATCCGCTCTATTTTTACAATGCACTTGGTACATCAACTGGAATGGCCCACGACCATGCGTGTATCGCGCGCCTTCACCCCTCTCATGCTCAGTGATGCGGCGCGCCAAGTCAGTCGTTATCCCCGTATAGAGACTACCGTCGGCACATTGTAAAATATAGACTGTCCAGCTCATTTGTCATATAGCGATGTGATGTGTTTCTTATGCCGCAAATTAGCAGCGCTTTAGCGCAAGTACTCTCAATTCAAAACACTTCGGCATTAAAATTCCAGCAACTGATAAAATTGTCAGGTTAAAAACTCCTTGCCATCACAATTCTCTAAAAGAATACCATCCCATGGCCGTATCCCACCATGCAAAGCAACATGGGAACCGATAAAGCCGTGTTAGTACGAGATGCGAGAAGTGCCGTTTTTTTCGCATTGGCAATAACTTCAGCGCTATGTTTTTTGCCATCAAGACCAAGAATTTTCTTTTGGTTCGGCCAGATCAGCACCCAAACGTTAAATAACATGATGGTCCCTAACCAAGAACCTAACCCAATAACAGCCATGCCGTTGGTTAACATGAATGCGTTGGTAATACCTTGTATACCACCGCCAATTTGGGCTAAAGCACTCATCCCGGTTAACCAGGTTACCGCTGCGGCCATACGGAACCATAATAGGGCTCTTGGCGCAATGTATTGATTAATCGCAGCCGGTTGCGGGCCGTCAGGATTCGCTAGTGCGGCACCAACACCAGGGACTTGAACAAAATTAAAATAATAAAGCAAGCCGACCCAACAAACGCCCGCTAAAACATGCAACCAGACCGTTGCATTTAATCCGGCCAGGCCGTTACCTAACCCGAAAGCAACCACAAATGCAAGAATAAAACCGATGGCAATGGTGCCCTTGATTGATAATAATGGATTCATAGTAGTCCCCTGAACGAATATAATTTTTGGTCGATTAAGATAGGTGATTTGAGCCTATAACGCAATACTGAATTGTGTGTAAAATAAGTGTGCACACCAAATATAAATGAATTAGGGGTCTATAAATTGATCCTTATAAATCCAACCAGATTCGCAAAGCATAATTGATTTTATTACGTTCCTTCTCTGCAACTTCACCGATCTTTTCGCTCAATCTCACGCTTGCCGCACTCAAAACACTAGTTTTGCTAGCTTTTAACAACAAGTTCTGAGGACATAATATTTAACTATTTTAGCTTCATGAATTCACCATATTTCACCGAAATTAAGTTAAGTGTCCCCAGAACTCCCAGAACTCAGAAATTGCTAAGTGATGCCTACAATTTGCACGACAACCTGGAATCCCTAGTTTAGGGTACGCGCGCGCTTTGCAGGTTGTCAGGTGCCGTTCACCTAATTCATTTGATGCATCAATTGTCTTTGATTGGAAACAATAAAAAATAAATATAAACAAATGGTTAAGAAATATAAATAATACCACATCAATGCTTGACGACAGTCTGGCTTCATTTAATTTATGCGCGGTTAGTTTAAGTGACTGATTATAAATGATCTATTTGTATGGCATGAATCCTGCTTAGAGCACAAATGAGTTATCGGCTTTTAATAGCTTTAACTTTGAGCAGCTATTTTTTATTTTAAAGTTTAACGCCTTTAGATGAGAAATTAATGCAACAGACAGGAGGAAGAATTAACAGTAGAAATATTTGTTGATATCCATCCTCGCCATTTCTATAAACGTATGCTTGGTGATTTAAATACCGTAAATCAAATAAACTAATTGGAGTTGTACTTATGTCTAAAGCCAGCACTGTAGAACAATATATGCTTGAATTGATCAATGCCGAACGAGCCAAGGTTGGCGCGCAACCACTTGCTTTTGACGGCGACCTAAATGAATCATCCGAGAACCATAGCAACTGGATGATAGCGACTGATACTTTCTCCCATACGGGTATGGGAGGCTCAAGTCCGGGTGACCGTATGGAGGCAGCGGGCTATAAATTTTCAGGTTCCTGGACCTGGGGAGAAAACATCGCATTGAGAAGCACCAGTAAACCTGAAGGGCTGCAAGATGAGGTACAACAATTACATACCTCACTAATGAATTCTCCGGGTCATCGCGCGAATGTATTAAAGGATTCTTTCCGTGAAATAGGTATCGGTATCGAAGTTGGCGAATACCGTAACTTCGAAGGCGCATTCGTAACACAAAATTTTGCACGTACGGCAACGAACTTTTTCCTGACCGGTGTCACTTTTAGCGATTTGAACAGTGACAACAAATATGATGTTGGTGAAGGCTTTGACAATGTAACGATTAGTGCCAAGAATAATGAAACCGGTGCGATTGTTACGACGACAACGAATGTGGGTGGTGGTTATGATCTAGAGCTTGTCAACGGCGCCTATACGGTAAGTTTCTCCGGTGGCGACTTTGCCACAACTAGCCTGCAAGCCAGAATTAACAACAAAAACGTGAAGCTGGATCTCATCAACCCAGATACCGTTTTGAATATAATCACCGGAACTTCTAGATCAGATTTATTGCGCGGAACTTCTCGAGACGATGAAATCCTCGGTCTTGGTGGCAGGGACAGATTATTTGGTGCCGATGGCAATGATTCCCTCTTTGGAGGGATGGATGGAGACACATTATTTGGTGGTGATGGTAATGATTTCCTCGACGGAGGGAGAGGTAGAGATAAATTATATGGTGGTGCGGATGCTGATATTTTGACTGGCGGAAAAGGTCGCGATAAATTTGTATTCAATACGCCTTTGGACGATACAGTCGATACAATTGTCGATTTCTCACCTAGAGATGACATTATTGTTCTTAAGAACGTCATATTCACCGGTCTTGATCGCGGCAGATTAGATGCTGCGGCTTTCCATATCGGTGCTGAGGCGCACGATGCGAGTGACCATATAATATACAACTCAGAAACTGGCGCGCTCTACTTCGACGTTGATGCTGCAGGTGGAGCAGATGCCGTTCAATTTGCTGAGCTGACATCGGGGCTTACACTCAGCAACACTGATTTTCATATTATCATCTGATTATCCTGAGATCCTAAGTTGGGAAATCTATGTATTAATGATAATAGATGTAAATCATTTTTTTCTTATGTAAAATTTAGTGTAATCATTTGCAACTATTTATTAGTAAACAGACTTTACTAGTTTTTAATGGAAAATCTGGATTGAATGAAGCAGAGGTGGTAAATATCGCTAAAAACGGCTACGACCCCTTTTCCCGTTTTCGTACCGATAATCCAACAGCGGCGGCAGATAACCAAAGAAGATTAAAAGCAAGGCTTCAGAACTAACACGTTTCCCACAAAAAGAGCGTATTGTTCCTGAACTCAAGCAACAAGGCATCCTCCAATTAACCACCCATGTTATAAACACCCCGTTTTACTGGATGCATTAACTGAAGATTCTAAGTTCCTCTAATCGCCCGTTGCGTCCACTTCCTCAAGCGGTAATTCTTCATTCTTCTCAACCAATGAACCCAATTCATCCAATGGTGGAAGCTGTTCCAATGATTGTAGGTTCAAATCATTCAAGAAGAATTGTGTAGTTGCAAACAATGCGGGTCTACCCGGCACATCGCGGTGCCCAACGGTATCAATCCAGCCACGTGTCGACAACGTTTTTAGAATATTACTGGAAACCCCGACACCCCGGATTTCCTCAATATCGCCACGGGTTACTGGTTGGCGGTAGGCGATAATCGCCAGTGTTTCCATTACAGCACGAGAATAACGCGGCGCTTTCTGTGGGTTTAGACGATCTAGAAACGGTTGTATCTCAGCCTTAGTTTGGAAGCGCCAACCACCAGCCACATTGACTAGCTCAACACCACTATCAAGCCATTTCTCCCTTAACTCTTCAAGAAAGCTAGCAATTACCGCAGCCTCTAATTCATTGCCAAATAACTTTCTTAATTCTGATACGGAAAGCGGTTCTTGAGTGGTGAGTAGAACCGCTTCCAGTATACGTTTCGTATCGGAGGAATTGAGTGTATCCCGCAATATTTCAGGTTGTTTGAGTTGGTTCAGTTGAGCAGACATAAATCATTCCAAATACCTCAGTTTGAGTAATTTTTACTAATGTCTCTTTGGCGAGTTCCAGTATCGCCAGAAAAATAACGACAACTTCTGCTACAGTGACCGTAGGACTAAATAATTCATAAAACGATACTTGCTGGCAGCCATATAGTTTTCGCAACACCTGGCTCATATAGGCTCGAACCGATAACGTTTCACGGCTCACCTGATGGTGACGATTATTTTTTGCACGCGTGATGAGTGTCACCCAAGCATGGCGTAAGTCATCAATTGAAATATTGGGTAGTTGGTCGGTAGTTTTTTGTTCAATCCAAACCTGAATCGTTGTAAAGTCACGTTCTACTTGTGGTAACTCGCTAATTCGACTGGCAGCCTGTTTTATTTGCTCATATTCCAGTAGCCGTCGCACCAACTCAGCACGTGGATCGGCCTCTTCCTCAGCGGCAATAACTGGTTTAGGTAACAACATGCGTGATTTAATATCGATTAGCAATGCGGTCATCAGGAGATATTCTGCTGCCAATTCCAATTGTTCAGCATGCATCATTTCAACATAGGTCATATATTGCCGAGTTAATTCAGCCACTGGAATATCTAGGATATCCAAATTATGCTTGCGGATCAGATAAAGCAGCAAATCCAATGGTCCCTGAAAAGTATCCAGGAAAACCTCTAATGCCTCCGGCGGGATATATAAATCATGCGGCACCGCCATTAACGGCTCGCCGCAGATCTTTGCAACCGGTTGTTTATCAACAGTATCAATCATCCTAAAAACCGCAGTTGAATGGTGTTTAGAGTGCGTTGTTGTTTGTTTCTGACAAGGCGCAATGAGATGTAATAACCAGTTATTACAACGAATTGCAACGCAGTCAGAAATAAAGAACAGCGTGCTATAAACATCATAGCATGACTCACCCAGAAGGTTCGTTTCGTAACGGTATAAAAGTTACATACATTCACCAGGTTGCCAATTATTTAAAACGATCAACTGCGATTTTTAGGATCATAAATTATCTGGCTAGTTGACCGATAATATAAACCCGATTCTGTGAATCATGAATAACTCAAACCCATTGCCTCTCGAATATCACGCATGGTTTCTTCAGCCAATTGGTTGGCTCTCTCGCAACCATCAGCAATAATATTACGCACCAGAGTCGGGTCTTCTTCATACTTTCTAGCACGCTCATGCATTGGTGCTTGCTCCGCTTGAATTAATTCAATTAGCGGTGATTTGCAATCCAGGCAACCGATTTCCGCATTTTTACAGCCCTGTTGCACCCATTCCCGTGTTTTGTCATCAGAATAAACCATATGGAATTGCCAAACCGGACATTTTGCTGGGTCACCAGGATCGCTACGTCGAACCCTGGCTGGGTCAGTCGGCATAGTGCGAATCTTTTTGTTAACACTATCAGCATCTTCGCGCAGACTAATGGTGTTATTGTAGGATTTTGACATTTTCTGGCCGTCTAAGCCGGGCATTCTAGAAGCTTCTGTTAATAAGGTATCCGGCTCACAAAGAATCATTTTTCCGCCACCCTCCAGGTAACCAAATAAACGTTCCTGATCACCCATACTGAGGTTTTGTTGCTCATCCAGTAATGATCGCGCTTGTGCTAGCGCACTTTCATCCCCTTGCTCCTGGAAACGGGTACGCAACTCGTTGTAGAGTTTAGATCGTTTGGAACCGAGCTTCTTGATAGCGGCTTGCGCTTTTTCTTCAAAACCGATTTCTTTACCGTAAATATGGTTGAAGCGACGACAAATTTCACGCGTAAATTCAATATGTGGCGCCTGGTCTTCACCGACTGGCACACGATTAGCACGATAAATTAGGATATCTGCACTTTGCAGCAGCGGATATCCCAGAAAACCATGCGTGCTAAGGTCTTTCTCAGTTAATTTTTCCTGTTGATCCTTATACGTAGGAACACGTTCCAACCAGCCTAATGGTGTCATCATCGACAACAGCATATATAACTCAGCATGTGATGGTACTTTTGATTGAATAAACAACGTTGCTTGAGACGGGTCAACGCCCGCCGCCAGCCAATCAATTACCATATCCCAAACATTTTTCTCAATAATTTCCGGCGAATCGTAATGAGTGGTCAGCGCATGCCAGTCAGCAACAAAAAACAGGCATTCATGCTGTTGTTGTAGCTCCACCCAATTTTTTAAAACGCCATGATAATGTCCCAAATGCAGGTTGCCGGTAGGGCGCATCCCTGATAAAACACGATCAGCAAACATTTTTCTTTCCTATATATATAACCCGAAAATCGATACCATAATGAGTTTGATCCAGGTAATTAATGGCCAAACGATCGCACCAAGTACGCCACTAATCAATAGGACCAATAAAATCATAAAACCATACGGCTCAATCCGGGAAAAATGGTACGCAATACGATGAGGCAACAAACTGACCGCCATACGTCCACCATCCAATGGCGGTAATGGTAGTAGGTTGAGCACCATCAATATCAAATTAATTTCAATCCCTGCAATACCCATTAAAATCAATGGTATTGCAAAGGCACTGTCAGGCATGAACATGCCTAGTTTAATCATCAGAGCCCAGAAAAAGGCCATTAACAAATTAGCACCAGGCCCCGCAGCGGCAACCCATAACATGTCATGCTTCGGGTGGCGTAAGTTGGCAAAGTTCACTGGAACAGGCTTGGCCCAGCCAAAAAGAAACCCTGCTCCCATAGTTAATTTACTGATAATGAATAATGTTACCGGCACAAGAACCGTACCGATAGGATCAATATGTTTTGTAGGGTTAAGGCTGATGCGGCCTTCATTATGCGCAGTAAAGTCCCCAAAATGCTTGGCCACATAACCATGTGCAGCTTCATGCATGGTAATCGCGAAAATAACCGGTAACGCATAAATCGCTATACCTTGTATAATTTCATCCATGTGTGATTCCAAAGGGTTCCAAATCACCTTTCCCTTGTCGAACCAGTTCCGGCACATCACTTGTTAAATCAATGACACTCGTCATTTCATTACCACATGAACCGGCATCCATAATCAAATCAACTTGATGTTCCAGTCGGTCCCGTATTTCCTCTGCATCATTTAACGGGTACTCATCATCCGGCAAAATCAGCGTAGAACTCAGCAGCGGCTCGTCTAACTCATCTAACAATGCCATAACAACTGAATGATTTGGAACTCGCAAACCAATAGTATTGCGTTTTGGATGTTGCAAACGACGCGGCACTTCCCGACTGGCTTGTAAAATAAAAGTGTAACTGCCGGGGGTATTCGCCTTCAGCAACCGATATTGTGTATTATCGACTTTGGCGTAATTTGAAATTTCTGCTAGATTACGACAAACCAGCGTGAAATGGTGTTTATCATCGACCTGACGTATCGCTCGTATACGGGACATCACACTTTTATCACCAATCTGGCAGCCCAGCGCATAACTGGAATCAGTAGGATATACAATAATGCCACCACTACGCACTATTGCGACAGCTTGTCGTATTAAACGTAAATTTGGTGTATTGGAATGAATTGTAAAAAATTGGGCCACGTTAAATATATAGAATTAATTAAGAGTCTGTTTATAATGGTTCAGGAAACCTCCTGATTTATGCAACATTTTTCCAATCATGCCATACCGGTATACAACCAGCTGGCAGGTTCGGCAATTGACCAAGATCGAAATAGCTTTCGCCCGGACCATGAAAATCTGAACCGCAAGAAGCAAGAAAGTTATTCTCTTGTGCGTGTTGTGCGAAATGTAACACCTGTTCAGGCGTGTGGCTAGCAGTAATCACTTCAATAGCCGTTCCACCCAAAACACGAAAGTCATGAAATAAGTCTTTCAACACATTTTTACCAAGTTTATAACGTGCCGGATGCGCAATAACGGCTCTGCCGCCACTCTCACAAATCCAACCGACAGCATCACTCAATGCCGCCCATTCATGCGGCGCATAACCCGGTTTTCCTTTGATTAAATATTTCTTGAAGACCGATTTTACGTCTTTAGCATAGCCATATTCAACCAGAAAGCGTGCAAAATGAGTACGGCCAATCAAACGACGTTCGCCGACATGTTTATAAGCACCTTCTAGGCTACCTTTAATACCTATTCTATCTAATTCAGCCGCAATACTCTGTGCACGTTGTGAACGACCATCACGGATTGATTTTAACCCTTCCTTGAGCGGCCCATATTCCGGATCTATTCCTAAACCAACAATATGAATGGTACGCCCTCGCCAACTTACGGAGATTTCCACGCCATTAATTAATTGAATATTTTGTGCATTTGCCACCTGCCGGGCCTCATCCAACCCTGCCACATCATCGTGGTCAGTTAATGCGAGTGTTTTAACACCACGCTGTACCGCGCGATTCACTAAAAGTGTGGGAGTTAACAAACCATCTGAAATCGTAGAATGACAATGCAAGTCAATGTTGAGCATGAAGAAAATTATGTGCTTTAACGCAGGACACGCATGATACCAAATAACTGGTATTAAGAGAAATTGTTGGGGAAAGTAAAAATATACTCAATGGATTTGGCTCAAAAAGTTAACAATAACGCTTTAATTCTTTTCGGGCGTCCAGATAGTTTGGATAAATGCTTTTGACACGCTGCCAAAAGACTGCAGAATGATTCATTTCCAGTAAATGTGAGAGCTCATGTGCAACAATATAATCCACTAAATGTAACGGCATTTGAATCAATCGCCAATTTAAGTGGACAACGCCACGGGAATTACAACTCCCCCAACGAGTTTTAGCATTTGATAACCGAAATGGCGGCCTTGATATTCCCAGTTTTTGTGCATATAAAGTTAGGCGTTGTTCAAAACATTCAATCGCTTTATCTTGATACCAGTTCATGACGAGCTGTTCAATGAGCCATTCACTTAATGCCCCCACTGCCAGCTTGTTATTCACTTTCCCCAACGGCACCAATTTAATTTCACCTGGTTTCTCAGCTGACAACACCCATGGTTCGCCTAATAATGGAAAAGTCGAATCAATACTCCATATTAACTCAAGGCTTTTTTTATCCTGCCACTGATCTAGTTTCTTAGTAATCCAGTTTGCCTTATCCTGCAAAACGGTTTCTACATCGGCCATTGGCACGGTTAGTGGCGCACTAACCATTAGGCCACTGCCGTCAATTTTTAGGCCAATAGATCGGCGCTTGGTCCGTTTAAGCGCGTACTTAATTGATTGACCATTTAATCGGGCACTGCAAAGCACGCTATGACTCTTGAATCGTTTTGTTGCTGATTCGAGTGACTTCCGCCTCAATCCAAGCTTCCACTTTGGCGTTTAGTTCACTCGCTTCCATATCTGTGGGATCAATCGGTTCACCAATACTCACAGTAATGGTACCCGGCTTTTTAACAAAAGAGTTTCTGCCCCAGAATTCACCGGCATTATGTGCTACTGGGACAACCGAAACATTAGTGTGTGTTGCCAACCATGCACCACCAATGCGATATTTCCCTTTTTTTCCAGGTGTAATGCGCGTACCTTCAGGAAATATCACGACCCAAAAATTTTGCTTTAAACGATCCCGGCCTTGTTCAACAACTTGATCTAGCGCAGCTTTGCCAGAACTGCGATCAATCGCGATCGGGCTAGTCATGGATAATCCCCAGCCAAAAAATGGAATACGAAGTAATTCTTTTTTGAGCACCCATACTTGTGGTGGGAATATTTTCTGGAAAGCCAGTGTTTCCCAGGCAGACTGATGCTTGGAGAGTACGATGCTTGGGGTTTTAGGAATATTTTCTGCGCCCAGGATACGGTACTTAAGACCACAAACCGTACGCAACAAAAACAGCATAATAAAGGTCCAGCTGGAGGTAACACGATAGCGCGCATGTGGCGATAATGGAAAACAAGCTAGCGTAAACAGCGCATACGGGGGTGTAATGATAATTTGCAGCAGCATATAAAGTGTTGAACGGAGTATCGCCATCACTAAATTTTTCCTACCAGCGCATCAACAGCCATTGCCAGATTGTCGTAAATTCTTGTGTTTTCAGGTATCCCGGATTTTGTACTGGTTCTCTTCCCTTTGCCCGTTAAAACCAGGATGGGCGCAGCGCCAATTGCCGCCGCGGCTTGTAAATCCCTTAATGAATCACCAATGGCCGGTACATTTTTTAAGTCAACACCATAACGCTGAATAATCTCTTCAAACATTCCCGTTGCTGGCTTACGGCAATGGCATTTGTCCGCACCAGTATGTGGGCAAAAAAAGATGGCATCAATACGTCCCCCAGCCTGATTAATCGCTTTATGCATTTTGTCGTTTATGGCGTTAAAAGTGGCCATATCCAGCAAACCACGGCCAATACCCGATTGATTGGTGGCAATGACCACCCGGAAACCACTGTGAGTCAAGTGAGCAATGGCTTCTAGGCTGCCGGGAATAGGTATCCATTCATCCGGTGTTTTAATAAATGTACTGCTGCTTTGGCTGATGACACCATTGTGATCCAAAATAACTAATTTCATATCAAGCTGCCAGTTTTGCCAAATCTGCGATACGGTTCATCGTATGATGCATCAATTGCAATAAACAAAGTCGATTGTTTCGTAATGCCACATCATCTGCAAACACCATAACATTGTCAAAGAAGGCATCGACCGGAGCTTTGAGTGCTGCCAGGGTTCGTAGGGATTCTTTATAATCACCCGCCTCAAATGTCGCATCAGCCTTTACTTTTACCTTGTTGAGAATGGTATGCAGTGTTATTTCTGCAGGTTCTTTTAACAAGGCAATATCCAGCCGTTCGATGCTAATTTGTTCACGATCAACGGTTGATTCTCCTTTCATACCTTTTGCGAGAATATTATGCACACGTTTATTGGCCGCTGCCAGACTGGCTGCTTCCGGCAACTCAGAGAAAGCGCGTACAGCTTCCAGTCTGCGTGGAATATCAAGTAGTTGTTTCGGCTGGTAGCTCAGCACCGCTTCAATTTCCTGCACTTGATAACCTTGTTCTCGTAAACTGCCTGCCAATCGATCATAAATAAAATGGATCGGTGAATCCGCTTCACTATTGAGTTGATCGCCAAAAGTTTCGGTTGCTTGTTGCAATAGAGTATCTAACGACAGCGGTAATTCTTTCTCAATCAACATCCGAATCACACCCAAAGCATGGCGGCGCAATGCAAAGGGATCTTTATCGCCGGTGGGGATTTGTTTGATGCCAAACAAGCCCGTCAATGTTTCCAGTTTATCGGCCAATGCAACACAAATACCGACCCGGTTACGAGGTAAATCGTCTCCGGCAAAACGTGGCTTATAGTGATCTTCAATCGCTTGTGCAATGGTTTCAGAATGTCCATCATGCAACGCATAATATTGCCCCATGGTGCCTTGTAATTCAGGAAACTCGCCAACCATTTCAGTGAGTAAATCCGCCTTGGCCAAATTCGCTGCAGCATATGCCTCTTTGGCAAGCACCTCACCACCGAGTTGCAAACCAATGGCTTGCGCGATGACGCAAACACGTTGAATACGTTCACCCTGTGTACCCAGTTTATTGTGATACACCACCTTATCCAATCCAGACAAGCGGGAAGCCAGTGTTTTTTTCCGGTCTTGATCGTAGAAAAACTTGGCATCTGCAAGGCGAGAGCGAACCACACGTTCATTGCCACCCACCACAAAGCGAGTATCAGCTGGGCGAATATTGGAAACCAGCAAAAACTTGTTAGCCAGTTTTCCTTGTGCATCCAGCATCGGGAAGTATTTCTGATTTGCCTTCATGGTCAGAATCAAACATTCCTGCGGCACATCTAAAAACTCAGATTCAAACGTGCCAACCAACACATTAGGATGTTCAACTAATGCAGTCACTTCATCTAACAACGCATCGTCATCAATTGCTGTCAGGTTTTCTTTTTTTGCCGCAGTGGCAAGTTGTTGTTGAATTTCGCCTCGTCGTGCCGAGAAACTAGCAATCACCGCCCCTTCTGTGGCCAATTGCTGCTTATAACTGTCAGCATCTTTCAACAAAATGGGGTTAATACTGGCTTCGAAGCGATGGCCTTGTGTCTCACGTCCGGCAATCAATCCCAATGTATTCACTGGAACAATCTCAGCACCATGTAAAGCAATTAGCGCATGCACAGGACGCACAAAATTGACACTTTGCCAGCCATCCGCCAGTTGATAAGTCATGACTTTAGGAATCGGCAATTTACTAACCGCCTCATCGAGTGCTTTTTGTAAACCATCTACTAACTCAATGCCTGGAACAATACTGTCCAGGAAAAGCACCTCCGTTTTGCCATCTATTTCTTTCTTAAGTTCAGATACCACTGTAGCGTCTGCACCCAGACTTGCCAGTTTCTTTAATAATGGCGGGGTAGCCTGCCCATTTTCATCTAATCCAACTTTAACTGGCATCAGTTTTTGCGAAACCGGTTTGTCTACTGCCCGTGATGCGACCTGGGTTATATGTACAGCAAGACGCCGGGGAGAGGCGAAAGTAGTCATTTCAGCATCTCTGGCGATCAGATCCTGCGATTTTAGACTGCCCGCCAATAATTTGGCAAAGCTATCGCCCAATAGCTTGAGAGACTTAGGCGGTAGCTCTTCAACGAGTAATTCAACCAGTAAATTTTTTGCTGTCATGCTGATCCTGCAGATTTGGGTGTTTGCGCAACCCATTCACGTGGCGCCATGGGGAACGGTGGATCTAAATTTTCCCGGCTTTCATAATAGGCCTTAGCCACACCACGCGATAAATTTCGGATACGTCCAATATAGGCTGCCCGCTCTGTGACAGAAATCGCGTTTCTGGCATCCAGTAAATTGAATGTATGTCCCGCCTTTAATACTTGTTCATACGCCGGCAATGCCAACTGTCGTTCAATTAAATAATTCGCCTGTTCTTCATGTTTGGTAAACGCCAAAAATAAAAACTCGGTATCACTGTGTTCAAAATTATAGGTGGATTGCTCGACCTCATTTTGATGATACACATCATGGTAAGTCAGTCCATCTGTCCAAATTAGATCATAGACACTCTCCACACCTTGTAGGTACATGGCCAATCGTTCTAGACCATAGGTGATTTCGCCGGTAATGGGTTTGCAGTCAATGCCACCCACCTGCTGGAAGTAGGTGAATTGCGTGACTTCCATCCCATTCAACCAGGCTTCCCAACCCAGACCCCACGCACCGAGTGTTGGATTTTCCCAGTCATCCTCAACCAGACGCACATCATTTTGTGATAAATCGAAACCTAATTCGCGCAATGATTCAAAATACAAATCCAAAATATTCTTCGGTGCCGGTTTAAGAATCACTTGAAATTGATAATAATGCTGCAACCGATTGGGATTATCACCGTAACGCCCGTCTTTCGGTCGGCGGGAAGGCTGTACATACGCGGCTTTCCAAGGTTCTGGCCCCAATGCACGTAGAAAGGTTGCTGTGTGACTAGTACCTGCGCCGACTTCCATATCGTATGGCTGCAATATCGCGCAGCCTTGTTTGTCCCAATACCGTTGCAGCTTATGAATAATTTCCTGGAATGTAAGTGTCGACATGAAAATGCTTGAATAATAATGTAAGCCGGATTTTACAGGGTTTTAAGCAAAGCGCGAAATATAGACGTAATAGAAATCAAACTAAAGCATAAAAAATTGTTAAACTCCCTGTAATAATCGAGTGCAGGTTGCTCAACTGCCTAAGCGACTACCGTTTGTTATGTCGATTCATCAACGCGATTCTTGATATTTGGCGTTCTGCAACTTTCATTCATAAAGATTCTAGGTTCAGGGATATCGAATTCTTCAAACTGAAAATTATAGCGCTGCATGAACCTAGATTCCTCAGTTGACCGCACCTCAGTGTTTAAATGTCCCGTAGAATCATAGCGAGGGTCACCCAAGAGGTGTGTATCATATTAAAAATATTATCCTTAATTTCATAAGGTTGGTTGTTTTTGTAGCGGCCAACTGAGGAATTTAGGTTGAATGGAGTCAGCCTGTTTTTTCTTTAAACTCGCACAAATGATTAATTATACAAGTCGTACATTCCGGCTTTCTGGCTTTACAAACATAACGACCATGTAGTATTAACCAATGATGTGCGTCTAGGCGAAATTCCTTTGGGACAACTTTAAGCAGTTTTAATTCTACCGCTAAAACATTTTTACCCTTTGCAATCCCGGTACGATTAGAAATTCTAAAAATATGTGTATCGACGGCTATTGTGGGCTCACCGAATGCTGTATTCAGAATGACATTTGCTGTTTTACGCCCAACACCAGGTAGTTCTTCTAATTGCTCACGGCTACGTGGTACTTCATCATTATGCTGCTGCGTAAGCAATTGACAAGTCGCTAATATATTCTTAGCCTTGGTTTTGTATAATCCAATACTTTTTATAAAATGAAGTAAATTTATTTCGCCCAGCGCAAGAATTTTCTTTGGTGTATTGGCTATTGGAAACAGTTTCCTGGTTGCCAAGTTAACACTCTTATCGGTCGCTTGAGCAGACAGAATCACAGCAATCAGCAATTCAAATGGGGTATGGTATTCAAGCTCAGTTGTCGGGTGTGGGTTTGCCGCTTTCAAGCAGGCAAATATTTCACGCCGTTTAGCGGTGTTCATATCAATTTGAGTGTTTATTTTCCGTCATTTGAGCACATGCTGTTGCGGCCCGTTTTATAGCGGCTTGAACAATCGCTTTTTTTCGATCCTCTGGAGAAGTGGTTTTTTTTACTACTTGAGGCTTTGCCGCAATATTTTTTTTAATTTGTTTTTCCTGCTCAAGTCGTTGCAATCTAAATTGATAGCGGGAACGTGCCAGATCAGCCACTTTTTGTTTCTGCTCTGATAAAAATAAGCTTGCTGGTTGTTTAATCGGTATCATGTCAATACAATCCATTGGGCACGGTGCGATGCATAGTTCACAACCCGTGCATTCTGCTGTAATCACGGTGTGCATTTGTTTCGCTGCACCAACGATGGCATCTACCGGGCAAGCTTTTATACAAAATGTACAGCCAATACATTTGCTTTCATTAATTAAAGCGACCGCTTTTTCTTGAGGGAAACCGTGAGTCGTATTTAGCGGTTTGGGTTTAACGCCCAGTAAGTCCGCTAGTTTTTGGATACCCTCAACATTGCCTGGGGGACATTGATTAATATCCGCACTGCCTTCTTCAATTGCCTCAGCATACGGCATACAACCTACATAACCACATTTCCCGCATTGTGTTTGTGGCAGCAGCGCATCAATTTCTTTTACCAGTTGCTTATTCATTTGTAATTTCTTTGTTACTGTTCATCCTAAAATCCTCAGTTGAATGATGCTTAGAGTGCATTGTTGTTTATTTTTGGCAAGGCGCAGTGAGGAGTAATAACTAGTTATTACAACGAAGTGCAACGCAGCAAAAGATAAAGAACAGTGTGCTATAAGCGTCATAGCGTGGTTC
>JAJFJJ010000006.1 GCA_021774195.1 Nitrosomonas sp.
CTAATGTCCTGACACAAACCCGCCAGCGTGAATTTGATGCCTTGAGCCGCCTGTGGAAACATGTCGGTGCGCAAAACCAAATTACCGAATTTGGCTACGACCCTGTGGGCAATTTAAAGCAAACAACCGACCCATTGCAACATACTGTTGCCAACCGCTTTGACGCGTTAAACCGCCTGATTCAGTCAACCGATCCAGCAGGTGGCCAAACAGTACAGCAACACGACGCACTGGACCATCTCGCCGAAGTCACAGACCCCAAAGGCGTTGCCACCGCCTATACCACCAATGCATTGGGTGCCGTCCTGCAAGAAGTCTCAGCCGACCGGGGAGTCACCAACTACACCTATAATGCCGCAGGCCATGTTAAAACCCACACTGATGCACGTGGGGTGGTACATAAGTATACTTACGACGCACTCAATCGTCCGATCAAACGTAAACACATTAAAGTAACCGACGTACCCAAAACAGACAACACGGTCTGGCATTATGATGACGGCAGTAATGGCATCGGGCGACTGAGCGGCATGCGTGATGAATCCGGTGACACCGCATACAGCTATGATGCGCATGGCCGTTTACTGAGCAAAGTGCAGTCGGTCAAATTCGGTAAAAAAAGTTTCACGCAAACCTTAAGCTATCGCTACGACAAAAGTGGTCGTTTGAACCAAACGACTTATCCTTCCGGCACAAGGATTGATACGCGCTATGGCGCCGATGGCCGTCCTGTAGAAATCCGTATCAACGGCAATGTGCTGATTCAAAACATCACTTACCGACCGTTTGGCCCGGTTGAAAGCTGGGTCTGGGGTAACGGTCAGATGCATAACCGCAGCTTTGATGCTGACGGCAGACTAATCCAACATCCGTTAGGTGGCGACACCCGTTCATTAACCTATGATGCCACCGGACAGATTACCGCCACGAGTGACACCAACCCGGTGAATAACCGTGGCTATGAATATGACGCACTAGGGCGATTGATTCGCCAGACGGACAATACCAGCACCCGCCTGTGGACCTTTGATGCCAACAGTAACCGCACCAGTGTGCAGTCAGGCAGTACTGTTTACCCCTATACCATGGAACCCAGCAGCAATCGCCTGCTCGATGTCGCCGGGCCGGTGGCTAAAACCTACACTTATGATGCTGCGGGCAATGTACTCAGTGATGGGATTTCGGACTACACTTGGAATGCGGCGGGCCGGTTGGCCAAAGTTACACAAAACGACAAAACCTATCGTTATAAATATAACGGCCTGGGTGAACGCACGAAAAAGCATGGCACGGGTAAAGTAAGACACGCTTTTCTCTACGATGCAGCCGGACAGCTTATTAGCGAATACAGAACAAACAACATTAAAAAAGAGGACTGGGAATTAACCCAAGAAACCATCTGGCTGGATGGTATTCCGATTGCCGTCATCAAACAACCGGTAGCGACAGAGCCCATACAAGTCTACTTCGTTCATGCAGATCATTTGAACACCCCAAGATTGATTGTTGATCAAACCAATACCCCGGTTTGGCGTTGGAGTAGCCGATATGCATTTGGGTCCAACCTTCCCGATGAAGACCCGGATGGAGACGGCATACTCTTTGAATACAACTTAAGATTCGCCGGGCAGTATTTCGACAAGGAAACTAATCTGCACTACAATTACTTGCGGGATTATGATCCTGAAATCGGGCGGTATTTATCATCTGATCCGATTGGGCTGGCTGGTGGGTTGAATACTTATGGGTATGTGCTACAGAATCCGTTAACTTATGTTGATCCTGATGGGAAACAACCTATTTGTGTAGTATGGCCTCTAGGGACATTGACCTGCGCTATAGTAACCGCAGGTATTGTTTTACGAGCGAAACAATGTTCAGACGGTATTAATAATGTATCAGAAGGCTTCAAGGCTGTTGGCGACCTTAGATCTTTAGAAGAGGAGTTAATCAATTGTGTCTCAGATCCATTATGCGATTTGGTTCGAGAACAAGCGCTTCAAGATGCTATCAGTGGGACTGATAGAACGATCCGTCAAAATACTTTGGATGCTATTAAAAATCTAGGGTCATCAGTTCCGGGAACCACCATGAGTGGCCCAGTTCCTACAACTATACCTGACGCTGCAGCTGGTGCAGTTGTCGATATCACTACTTCAGAATGATAAACAAACTTTCATATCTAATCGTTATTGCTGGCCTTGTTGCTCTTTTGACACTAATCCCAGGTGTCAAAGATGGTTCCATCTATTATTATTATCGAATAAAAAATGGAAACATTATGGAATTGGGTAATAACTGCTATTCAGTGCCTAATGGCTGGGTTAAAACTACTAGAGATATTGATAATAGCGGGTTTAATTTTTTAAAATTTGATCAAGAAAAATATGAAATCATATTAGTGTCTCAAATAAATGAAGTTTTTCTAGATCGTGCCCATAATTCAGCGTTATTAGAGCAAGTAAGTAAAAATTTGTACCGTATTAATGAAGAATCTTTAGCGAATAATGAAACTCGTTACTGGCTGATTATTCCACAATACGATCTGGTAGTAGGAGGAAGGACGATACCCATTACTGAGTCATTTGCTAAGAGTCTTCAACCAACTAGTTGTTAATTTAAGAGTAGCTTTGTTTATTCTCCTACTTTGTTAAGTGCGGCATCAAGGATTTTTTTGTCCAGATATTCTATAAGGAAAATCAAGCAACTGGTGCCATGTTTAATTTTCAGAATTAAACATGAAGAAGAAAACGGCTACGACCCCTTTTCTTCGATGAATCTAGACCCGACCTTCTCAGTTCTCTCTCTGAAATATAGTGACACATCACTTAATTCCTTGCGTAATTAAGTAATGTGTCCCTAGATCCCGCGCACTGGGTGCCGGCGGACCAACATTAGCTGGTTTGGCTGCTGGTGGTTTGACTGGGGGCAGTAGTGCTTTGGTTGGTGAAACCGTTAGTTCACTCATTCCGGGCCCCGGTGGTAACCTGGCTAGCGGAGCAATTGGCGGTGCATTAGGTGGGGCTAGTGGTGGCGGAGCATCCGTAGTTGGTGGTTCACTAGGTGGTGCTATTGGTGGAGCGTTAGCTGCCGCACTATGCTATGGGAATGCTGAATGCCGGATTGAACTTGAAAGAAGAAATAACAATTGCCCATAAGTGATATGAAGAAAAATTATTTAAGATTTGCTCTGCAAATTATATTATTGATTAGTACGACAGCCGTATTTGTTTTTTGCGTCGCTACCTTTTTTGTAAATGAACAATTTGATTGGTTACAAGATACTGCTAGTATGCTGAAATCCATTGTATCAGTATGCCTCATCGTCGGTGTAATGAACCTTGTCATAGGTTTGCCTTCATTCTTAGTGAGAATTGATAGTTCTGGTATAAAAAAGAACTTCTTGTCTAATACTCTTTCATGGTCAGACATAGATCATGCAAAGATTATAGGTTTTTCATCTATAAAGCAT
>JAJFJJ010000051.1 GCA_021774195.1 Nitrosomonas sp.
GTATTTATCTGTTCCGGCTTCGGTCGGTTTTATTGCACTGTGGGGAATCGCTGTCTTGAATGGCGTGGTATTAATCTCTTATATTCGTGGGCAACGAGAACAAGGGGTTAGTGTGCCCATTTCAGTCATCCGTGGTTGCGAGCAGCGTTTTCGTCCGGTCTTGATGACTGCAACGGTTGCTATGTTGGCGCTGGTGCCTTTTCTATTTGCAACCGGGCCGGGATCGGAAGTACAACGACCGTTAGCGGTGGTTGTGATTGGCGGGTTGATTACATCAACTTTACTCACCTTGGTCGTCCTGCCTACGCTATATCGTTGGTTCGATGATGAACCCAGTGGTGACGATATGGATGGTGAACCCGAAGATAATGAACCGAAAAAATTGACTGAAACTCAAACAGAATCAGAACTAAATGAAACGCAAGTAAAGGAGGGCACTCAGTTGGGAAGTAATAGTGCTAAGACTGCGGATGGACCAAATTCAGCTTAACTTAAAACCCTTCAAAGGGGGCTTTAGTTTAATCAATTAATATGATAGGACTAATTAATAATTGTTGGTTAATTGAATCGGCAACTTGCTGTGCAAGGATAAGGTTAGTATAAGGTCCTGCTTTGATTCTATATAATCCATTTATTTCTGAGATGCTAACTGTGTGGCTCAACCAGGGGAGTTCTTTTTGTACATGCGATAGAAAGTTATGTGCATTTCCTACCGTACCAAAAGCGCCTAATTGTAAGTAGACTTCATTGATATTATCACTGTTGTCACTTAGCTGGGTTGCGGTTTCAATTGGTCTGGTATTCGTTTGTTGTGCTACATTGACACTAGAGTCAGGTAATATACTTTCCACCTCAACTTCACCCCGGCCGTTCTGTAATATTTCAAGCTTATAGGCCGCTGTATAAGACAGATCAATCAGTCGATTGGCAAGGAATGGTCCTCGGTCATTAATGCGCACAACAATAGACTTTCCATTTGTTACATTAGTGACTCGCGCATAGCTTGGTAACGGCAAGGTTGGATGTGCGGCCGTCATGGCATACATGTCATAAGCTTCACCAGAGGCCGTTTTGTTACCGTGGTAACGGCGACCATACCATGAAGCCACACCGCGTTCTTTATATGGCTCGAGTTTGGTCATTGGTTTATAGGAATTACCTAATGCTACATAGGGCCGCATATTGGCTTTGCGCAATGGTTCTGTCTTAGGTACGGCATCTGGTACCAAATGCAAATCGTCTGGTGGATTGGAACCAGGTCCGTCATCTAGATAATAACCACCCCCGTTTTTAAATATAACAGCAGATGTGATTCTGTCAGATGAAGGATCTTGATCTTGTGTTGAAGGTTGGTGTGTTGTTGTACTGCAACTGACCAGAAACAACAATGCTAGGGCAGTGGAAACATTGTAGTTTACTGAGTTCATAGAGAATACCCTGTTTCTCGTTACTTGTATTGAGCTGTATTTGGTAATCATGTTTTTACCAGTTTGGGGTGTGTTTGTATACTCATCAAAATACCAAAGCCAAGCAACATTGTCACCATCGATGTGCCGCCATAGCTAATTAAAGGGAGCGGAACGCCGACTACCGGTAAGATGCCACTCACCATTCCCATATTTACAAAAATGTAAGTGCAGAAAGTCAGCGTGATTGAACCAGCGATAAGTCGAGTGAACTGGGTTGAGGCGTTTGCAGTGATGTATAGACAGCGACCGATTACGATTAAATACAATAATAATAGGAAACAGTTACCGATTAACCCAAATTCCTCAGAAAAAACGGCAAAGATAAAGTCGGTGCTTTGTTCTGGTAAAAAATCCAGTTGGGTTTGAGTGCCGTTCAGCCATCCTTTGCCAACAATCCCGCCTGAACCGATGGCAATGGAAGATTGAATGGTATGATAACCGGCACCCAGCGCATCTTGTGATGGATCAAATAGTGTCATGACGCGACGACGTTGATAATCATGCAGGAATGCCCATAAGACTGGTATGCTTCCAACAACAGCAACCAATAGACCAACGATAATGCGCCATGATAGTCCGGCCAGGAATAGGACATAAAAGCCACTGGCAGCAATGAGTAGTGCGGTACCCAAATCAGGTTGGCGTAGGATTAATAAAACTGGGAGTAATAATAAAAGGGTGGCGCCGATATAGTCTCTCAATCGTAGCGTAATTTCGTATTTATCAAAATACCAGGCCATCATAAGTGGTACGGCAAGCTTCATTAACTCAGATGGTTGTATTCGTGTTATCCCAACATCTAACCAACGTCGAGCACCGTTATTTATTTCACCAAATAAAGCGACGCCAATTAGTAGTGCAAAGCCAAATAAATACATGGGTAATGCCAGTCGCATAATATGTTGTAGCGGGATATTAGCAACCACCCACATCACAGCAAGAGCAACTAGCATGTTGATCATCTGTTTGCTGACTCGATTAAAGTCGGCACCCGTTGCGCTATAAAGAGCAAATAGACCGATGGTCATCAGTAGTAAAATACCAATCAGCAAAAAAGTATCGATATAGCGTGTTAGGTAATACCATAACTTACTAATTTCAAAAATGGGCATTGAAGTTTTATTTAACTAAAGGTGATCATGGTGGTTGTGATGCGCTTCAGGAACGTCGATAACTTGTGCAATAGTTGATTGTGGCAATTCCCCTAGTAGAAAGTAATCAAGGACTTGCCTAGCGATAGGTGCTGCGGTCGCTCCGCCATGCCCGCCATTTTCTACAATAATAGATAAAGCGATTTGAGGGTTTTCCGCTGGCGCATAAGCGATAAACATGGCGTGATCACGATGACGTTCTGAAACTTGGTCTTCATCGTATCGTTCGCCTTGTTTAATACCGATCACTTGTGAAGTGCCAGTTTTGCCGGCAAAAGTGTAAGTTGCGCCTTTAGCTGCATTTGCCGCAGTGCCGCCAGGTTGAGTAACATCAACTAATGCTTCTCTTACCAGTGCCATATTTTCAGGCTTGTGTTGGATGGTATAGAGTAGGTCCTTCTGATTTATTTGATGTATATTCGTTTGATTGTTGGATATTTTCTGCACTATAAATGGCCGGTATGCCTTCCCTTTGTTGGCGAGTATAGCTGTTGAAAAAGCGAGTTGTAGCGGGGTGGTGAGATTATAGCCTTGACCAATGCCGACAGAAATGGTGTCGCCAATATGCCACTTTTGATTGTGTCTGCGCATTTTCCATTCGGGGGATGGCAATAAGCCAGACGCTTCACCTCTAATGTCTATGCCTGTTTTTTCTCCTAGTCCAAACTGTTTAATGTAATCGTGTATGGCATTAATGCCAAGATCGTTTGCTAGGCTGTAATAATAAGTGTCACACGAAACCACTAATGACTTGTGTAGATCAACTCTGCCGTGACCACCTATTTTCCAGTCGCGGTAACGATGTTTGCTTCCCGGCAGACTAAAAAAACCGGCATCGTTCATAGTGTATTCTGGTGTTCGTTTTTCAAGTTCAAGCGCAGCCAAAGCCATGAATGGTTTAAAGGTTGATCCTGGTGGATATAAACCACGTACCGCTCGATTATTCAGCGGTCGGTCGATAGAGTTGTTGAGTAAATCCCAGTTTTCGTGGTCTATGCCACCAATAAATAAATTGGCATCAAATCCTGGTTTGCTGACTAAAGCTAAAATCTCGCCATTATTGGGATTCATAGCGACTAATGCTCCACGCCGATCCCCAAAAGCGTTATCTGCAACTTGTTGTAATTTGACATCTAACGACAATACCAGGTTGTTGCCAGAGGTTGGAGGGGTGCGTGAAAGAACACGCACAGGCCGTCCGGCAGCATCGGTTTCAACTTCTTCAAAGCCTGTAATACCGTGCAATTCTTTTTCATAACTTTGTTCAATACCAATTCTACCGATATGATGGGAGCCACGATAATTATCGAGTTCTTCATCAATTTCAAGCTGTTCAATATCTTTATCATTGATGCGGCCAATATATCCGACAACATGGGCAACACTGTCTCCATAAGGGTATTGGCGTAGCACGCGTGGTTGAATATCAATTCCAGGGAAACGATACCGATTTGCAGCGAAACGTGCGACTTCTTCATCGGATAAACGCTTTCTGATAGGAATACTTTTGGATCGACGGCTTTCATTCATGAGCTTTTTGAAACGACTGCGATCTTTTTCTGTGATGCGAATAACAGTTGCAAGTTCATCCAAAGTTGCCTCAAGTTCATGAACTTTGCTGGGTATGACTTCCAATGTGTAGATCGAGTAGTTTTGTGCCAGAATTTCACCATTTCTGTCGAAAATCATGCCGCGATTAGGAACTAAAGGTGAGATTGATATTCGATTAGCTTCAGCCAATGTATGATAATGGTCGCGCTGTACGACTTGTAAGTAAGAAAATCGTGCAAGTAAAATCAAAAAGAGCAATAGGACGAAACCCGCGCTAATCGCAAGACGGACACGAAATTTATGCGTTTCAAGTGGATGATTGCGAAGCTCAATCGTTGGTTTCATAGTGCGTTTGGATCAGATTTTAGTTTAAGTGGCAAGGCCAAAAGGTATGCAATTGGTGCCCATAACAGTGTTCCCGTTAGGCTGGCTAGAAAATAGTGCCATTCGGGAAAGTTGGCAGTGTTTAATATTGCAACTAAAACCATTAAGACCTGCATAATAACTAACATTAAGCCAATTTGCGGGGCTTGTTGTAATAGACTGAAAATTCCTAGACGGCGGCGGAAAGTTAGTGCGAAATAAACCAAAGTGCAATAAGCCAAAGCATGTTGTCCTAAAATACTCGCATTGCCCACGTCCATCATTAAGCCAATAAAAAAAGCAAAACTCATGCCAATTCTTTGTGGTTGATTAACGCACCAGAAAACTAGCGTAATGGCGACAAAATCAGGTCGAATAATTAATGCATAGCCTTGTAATGGTAGGAAATTCAACACTAATGCAATGAGAAAACTGAAAAAGACATACCAACGTTTGGCTGGTGCAAGAATATCTTGTCCCAGGTAGTTATGAGCACTTAATTTTTCTTCATCAATAATTTTCGGCGTCAATTTCTGAAGTCTCTGCTGGGTTATTTGGCATCGGTGGTAATAAAGATAGTATCAATACTTGTCGATTACGATCAACACCACCGATCGGTGTGCTTGTAATCTTGGCAAAAGTATCTGCAGGATTTCGATCAATTTCTGTCACAGTAGCTACGGGAATTCCTGGAGGATAAACACCGCCAATTCCAGAAGTTACCAGTAGATCATTGGTTTGGATGTCGGTATTGACGGATAGATACCGTAATTCCAATTCATTGTTCTTGCCCGCGCCGGATATAACCGAACGTAAATTGTTGCGAACAACTTGAATGGGCACAGAATGATCTTTGTCAGTAATTAATGTTACCTCAGAAACCCATGGGTAAACTTGGGTGATTTGTCCAATGATGCCTTTATTATCAATGACAATTTGTCCCGCTTGTATCTGATGTTGGGATCCTTTATTTAGTGTGGTTTTATGACTAAATGGGTCGCGTGGTGTGTAAAGTATCTCAGCCAAGACGGCTTTAGCTTTTGTTTCGGACTCGATTTGTTTTACTGCACCAAGTAATTTGCGTAGCTGCTTATTTTCAGTTTGTAGTGTTCGTAATCGTAATAGTTGCTCACGATCCTTTAGGTATCGTTGCCTAAGAATCTCATTTTCTTTCAATACATGAAAACTATCAAGAAAGACTTTAATTTCGTCATAGATTTGCGCTGGAAGATGTGCCAGTTTTTGAATTGGAAAAACAATAATGGCAATCGTTGGACGAAGCTCTGGAAAATATTTGAAGCGTAAATCTTCAGCCATTAGCAAGCAAGACAGTAATGCAAAAAATAATAATCTTGCAAGTGGACCAGGGCCATGTCTAAAAAACTGAGGAGTTGTTTCCATTGCATTCAGTCAACTAAAAAGTGACTATTATTGGTGTGCAAGAAAGGGGTTCTATTGTCAGAGAGTTTAATCGCTGGCGAAAATGCCGATCGACTGCCCCATGTTTTCTAATGCAATTCCTGCGCCTCGAACGACACAAGACAGTGGGTCATCAGCAACAATCACTGAAAGCCCTGTTTCTTCCATTAACAGACGATCAATATCGCGTAATAAGGCACCGCCACCTGTCATAACCATGCCTCTTTCAGCAATATCGGCACCTAATTCAGGTGGGGTTTGTTCCAGCGCTGATTTGACGGCACTCACTATGCTATTAAGTGGTTCAGCTAACGCTTCAAGTATTTCGTTACTTGAAATTGTGAAGCTGCGTGGTATGCCTTCAGCTAGGTTACGGCCTTTTACTTCAATCTCGCGAACCTCTGATCCCGGAAAAGCGGAACCAATTTCTTTTTTAATAAATTCGGCAGTAACCTCACCAATTAACATGCCATAGTTACGCCGGATGTAATTGATAATGGCCTCATCAAATTTGTCTCCGCCAACGCGTACCGAATTGGAATATACAATGCCGCCCAATGAAATGATGCCAACTTCTGTGGTGCCACCGCCGACATCGACCACCATAGAACCGGTCGGGGATTCAACAGGCATTTCGGCGCCTAACGCTGCGGCCATAGGCTCCTCGATCAATTCAACTTTTCGCGCGCCTGCGCCATAGGCTGCTTCGCGAATTGCCCTTCGTTCAACTTGGGTGGAACCATAAGGGACGCAAATAACAATACGTGGATTAGCAGAGAGTAGACGAGGAGGGTTGACTTTACGAATAAACATCTTGAGCATTTGTTCAGTCACTGTGAAATCAGCAATAACGCCATCTTTCATCGGCCTAATTGCGGTAATGTTGCCAGGTGTTCGACCTAACATCTGCTTAGCGGCTAAGCCAACCTGTTGGATCATTTTCTTGTTGTTGGCACCACCTTCTTCACGTATTGCTACAACAGATGGTTCATCAAGGACAACACCTTGGCCGCGAACATAGATCAGCGTATTTGCTGTGCCTAGATCAATAGCCATATCGGTTGAAAAATAGCTTCCTAGAATATTATTACTTAAGAAATTAAACATGCTGGCAGAGTTGGTTCCTAGTTAATTATGATGAGAGACATAATAAAAAAACTATTAAAAAATAATACGCCGAATTAACGTGTCATGATACCCTATTACTCCTTTGAATATAAGGTTTGTAGTTACAAATGACTCTATCTGCTAACGATGTGAAAGCTATTGCTGATCTTGCCTATATCGAAGTTAATGAAGGAGAGGTGCAAGCGACGTTGTCTCAGCTGACTGATATTTTTGATCTTATTGAAACAATGCAAGCGGTTGATACCTCATCGGTAGAACCGATGTCTCATGCACAAGATGTTGCTCAACGTTTGCGTGAAGATGAAGTAACAGAGTCTGACCAGCGCGAATCTAATCAATCTGTTGCGCCCCAAGTAGAAGCAGGGCTTTATTTGGTGCCCAAGGTTATTGAATAATTATTTGTGTTAGTCTAATTTACTCATTAATGAATATTTTTAAACTAAATCTCCAATACTAGAATCATTCCAAATTCCCCAAATAATAAATAACATGTTTAATGCCAGTCTTAAACAGCTGTCAATACAGCTTGCTGATAAGAAAGTTTCCAGTGTAGAGCTGACAAAAGAATATCTGCAGCGGATTAAAACACTCAATGCTGAATATAATGCATTTATTACAGTTAACGAAGAATTAAGTCTTGCTCAGGCACAGCTAGCCGATCAAATGATTGCTTCAGGACAAGCCGGTACATTAACCGGTATCCCAATCGCGCAAAAAGATATTTTTTGTGCCAAAGATTGGCTGACGACTTGCGGATCAAAAATGTTGTCGAATTTTGTATCGCCCTATGATGCCGGTGTTATAGAACGTTTTAATCAGGCTGGTGCAGTGAATATTGGGAAGACCAATATGGACGAGTTCGCCATGGGTTCTAGTAATGAAACCTCATTTTATGGGCCGGTTAGAAACCCATGGGATGTCGCAGCAGTTCCAGGGGGGAGTTCCGGTGGGTCTGCGTCTGCTGTCGCTGCCAGATTAGCGCCTGCGGCAACTGGTACGGATACTGGTGGCTCTATTCGCCAGCCGGCTGCGTTATGTGGAATCTCTGGGATAAAGCCAACTTATGGGTTGGTATCACGTTATGGCATGATTGCCTTTGCATCAAGCTTAGATCAGGGTGGTCCAATGGCCAAATCAGCAGAAGATCTAGCTTTGATGTTGAATGTAATGACTGGGTTTGATGCGCGTGATTCGACCAGTTTGCAGCGAGATGAAGAAGATTATGCGCGTGATCTGGAAAAGCCTTTATTGGGTTTACGAATTGGTTTGCCTAAAGAGTATTTTGCTAAGGGGATGAGTCCAGATGTCGAGCGAGCAGTTGAACAGGCTTTGAATGAATATCGTCAATTAGGTGCTGAAACCGTTGAAGTGTCATTGCCGAATTCATCACTGTCGATTCCAGTCTATTATGTGTTGGCACCGGCAGAAGCTTCAAGTAATTTATCGCGCTTTGACGGGGTTCGCTATGGCTATCGTGCCAAATCATATGGTGATTTGAACGATATGTATCGAAAAAGCAGGACTCAAGGATTCGGTGCGGAAGTTAAGCGACGTATTCTAATTGGGACTTATGTATTGTCTCATGGTTATTATGACGCCTATTATATTAAGGCACAAAAAGTTCGTCGTTTGATTGCGCAGGATTTTGCTGATGCGTTCAAACAATGTGACATTATGATGGGGCCAACTTCTCCGACTGTTGCATTTGATATCGGGGAAAAAAGTAGCGACCCGATCCAAATGTATTTGTCTGATATCTACACGAGTGCAGCTAGTTTGGCCGGTTTGCCTGGTATGTCTATTCCAGTAGGGTTTGGGGACAAAAATAGGCCGGTCGGGCTGCATATTATTGGTAATTATTTTACTGAGGCAAAAATGCTGAATGCGGCACATCAATACCAACAGGCCACTGATTGGCACCAGCAAGCGCCTGGCAATATTGGAATATAATCGTAACTATTCAGCTTAGCCCATAAAATTCGTTATTTCATTGTTACAAAACAATTATTTACACGTGTAAACTCACATTTTGCGTCTTGAACTGACGAACTTTAGGGACAACCAGAACAGTTACTACAATATACTGAATAATTACATTTAAACTTTATATAAAATCTTTCGGAAAAAGAATCATGCAGTGGGAAATTGTCATCGGTATTGAAACACATGCGCAGCTTTCAACCCAATCTAAAATTTTTTCCGGCTCATCAACCGCTTATGGTGCACAGCCGAATACGCAAGCTAATGCAGTCGACCTTGCATTACCTGGCGTTTTGCCGGTATTGAATAAGGGGGCTGTAGAGCGAGCCATTAAACTGGGTCTGTCAGTCGGTGCAAAGATTAATTCACCATCTATATTTGCGCGCAAAAATTATTTTTATCCAGATTTGCCGAAGGGTTATCAGATTAGTCAATTTGAATTGCCCGTGGTTGAAGGTGGTCATATTACGATACAGGTGAATGACACGGAGAAAAGCGTTCGTTTGACCCGCGCACATTTAGAAGAAGATGCTGGTAAATCCTTGCATGAAGACTTTCATGGCATGAGTGGTATTGATCTGAACCGAGCGGGTACACCGCTACTGGAAATTGTGACGGAACCGGATATGCGCAGTAGCGCCGAAGCCGTCGCTTATGCGAAAAAATTACATTCACTGGTACGCTGGATTGGTATCTGTGATGGAAATATGCAAGAAGGGTCATTTCGATGTGATGCGAATGTGTCTGTACGAGCGAAAGGCTCCGACATACTTGGAACACGTTGTGAGATTAAAAACTTGAATTCATTTCGTTTTCTTGAGAAAGCAATCGACTTTGAAGCCAGGCGGCAAATCGAGATTTTAGAAGATGGCGGAACAATCCGGCAAGAAACTCGCTTGTATGATGCCAATAAAGACGAGACGCGCACCATGCGTAGCAAGGAAGATGCTAATGATTACCGTTATTTTCCTGACCCGGATCTATTGCCTTTGGAGATTTCCGATAACTGGATTAATCAACTAAAAGATACGTTACCAGAACTACCGGAAGCAAGACGTTCACGTTATATCTCTGATTTCGGTTTGTCGGATTATGATGCTGCTGTTCTGACCGGTTCAAGAGAAATCGCTGATTTTTTTGAAGAAACATCAGCACAGTTACCGAATCAGGCCAAATTATGTGCTAATTGGGTCATGGGTGAAATCAGTGGGCGATTAAATAAAGAGGCGATTGAAATCACCGCGTGTCCAATTAACCCGGTTCACTTGGCTGCATTATTAACACGAATTAATGATGGCACGGTTTCTGGTAAAGCGGCTAAAACAGTTTTTGAGTGCATGTGGAATGGAGAATTGGAGCAAAATGTCGATGCGATTATTGATGCCAAGGGTTTAAAACAAATCTCAGATGATGGGGCAATTGAAAAATTAGTCGATGAGGTGTTGGCTGCGAATGCACAGCAGGTTGAGGATTATCGCAATGGCAAACAAAAAGCGTTTAATTCGTTGGTTGGTCAAGTGATGAAAGCAACCAAAGGCAAGGCTAATCCCGCACAGGTCAATACGATGCTGAAAAATAAATTAGACAGCTAGGAGGCTGTCCGAGAATAGAATGATCTACTACGGAAAAGCTATTCTAGTCATATTTTCCGGTCATTTTTGTTAAATAGAACAACTATTCGCCTCAAATGATCAAAAAATCTGCCTCAAATGGCTTTCCCTCGCTACGATCCCTATTCTCGGACAGCCTTCTAGTTTTTTATACTGAACAAATAAAAGTTAGGAAAAGAATTAATGAGTTCTATTTGGTTTAAAGATTATCAAGTTGATTATTTGGAAGGGTTGCGTAACGCTAATATGGGTGAGTATATTGGCATCCGTTTCACTGAAGTGGGTGCTGATTTTATTAGCGGTCGGATGCCGGTTGATAAACGCACCACGCAGCCATTCGGCATTATGCATGGTGGCGCTAGCTGTGTTCTGGCAGAAACATTGGGTAGCGTTGCCGGATGGATGACGATTGATCCAGAGAAATATCGTGCAGTTGGGTTAGAATTGAACATTAATCATATCCGTGCGGTAACCAAAGGTCATGTGATAGGCACTTGTTCACCATTGCATACAGGACGCCGTACGCAAGTCTGGCAGACCGATATTACAGAAGAGGATACGGGTAAGCGTGTTGCGATTTCAAGACTAACACTTGCAATTATCGAGCAAGGGACATTAAGCGCACAAAAGGAACATGTTGTGGTTTCTAGGGATTCTTAATCATTCTAGTTTGGGTCCGAATTGAAGGATGGTTTTTCTGAGCGTGGCTAGTTTTCCGTGGAAAAAGTGTTCTGCCCCTGGAATTACAACAACGGGTAAAGACTGTGGTGCGGCCCAGTCTAAGATTGTTTTTATTGAGACAATCTCATCATGTTCACCATGAATGATCAGTGTGTTTCTGATTTCTTTGCTGGCGGGTGGGGCATTTAAATTTTTAACTGAGGGTGCAACTAGTATTAAGAATTCTGGTTTCAGTTTAATTGCAGCATGCAACTGAATACCGCCGCCAAAAGAGAATCCGGCTAGTAGTAGAGGAGGGTGTGGTATGACATTGTGATATCGCTCACGAATACCATTGGCAACAGTAATAACATCTTCAATTTCCCCAATGCCATCACCAAAATCTCCTTCACTCTTTCCAACGCCACGGAAATTGAATTTAACCGCAATAAATCCTATCTCAAGCAAGCTTTTAAATAATGTGGTGATGATTTTGTTATTCATCGTGCCACCATGTAGCGGATGAGGATGGGTGATGATCGCTATCCCTTTTGGGGTTGACGTGGGTTCTGCCAATACCGCTTCTAGTTTTCCGGCAGGACCGTCAATAAAAAACTGATGTGTCGTGTATTGTTCCAAATGATGGTTTTTTGATTGATTAAAAATTAAATTCTGAGACGTTCGACAATGTTTCCTTTGATAAGGTGCTCGTCAATAATTTCATCAACGTCTTCTTTGTCAACATAGGTGTACCAGATTTCTTCTGGATAAATCACAATAACCGGGCCTTCATTGCAACGATCCAGACAACCCGCATTATTGATGCGGACTTTGTTTTTCCCCGATAAACTCAGTGACTTGATGCGTTTTTTTGCGTAGTCACGTACTTCCTGTGCACCTAAATCATTGCAACAGGCGGCATTATTCTCACGTTGGTTAACACAGAAAAAAACATGGTGTTGATAATAGCTCATTTTATTTAATCAGCGGTTGAAAAAAAGTGATGTAATGGCGCAGAATAATAGCATAGAACACAGATTACTTTGAATATGGCTTTTCCCATTGCAGCCTTGTCTCATGTGGGTATTGATGCTAATCATGAATCGAGTTTATAAAATCAGATTAACATGACAAATATGAAAGGGGCGGAACCATTTATTTAATACGCCACTGGTGTTATGTTTGATCTTCAGAGTTAACTATGACGATAAAAATGGTTGCGACCCATTTTTGTGCGCAATATACAAAAAAGGTTTTGAAATATAATTAGATATAAATTACCGTAGGATTTCGCTAAGCTTAGTTAGGATTGTTATGCAAATAAATATGCACGAAGCAAAAAGTAAGCTTTCTCTGCTGGTTGAAAGAGTAAATTATAAGCTGCCGATGATGTTGATCAAAAAGTAGAATTGGCAGGTTTTACCAAACTTCCTATTTCATTATTTCATGGTGAGCAGGCCGGTATGTTACCCGGCCATTACCGAGACCCATTTGATCGTATGCTGGGCGCAAAGGTTTCATATTTCACAGAACCAGTCGCAAAATACAGCCACACCTGTCTCCAATTAGAAACAGTAAAAGTCTTATGCAAACATGGGATTAGCAAATACCAACAGCTTTACAACCATAATCGACGACAACTCCCAGTATCTTGTTGACGAAAACAGCGTTAAGTCATTGGTTTTAAATAGCTAAGAACATATGGCATGTGTCTTGCTTGATATTAAAAAATAGCTACAGCTAAAAATGTGTCTAAATTTTTTATTGTGTTGTAGAAACATTCGATGACCATGTTTCTCAAGGAGAACCAAATGAGTAGAGCACTGGATCAAATAATTAAAAAAATTTTTGGAGTCGGAATATTTTTCTTGATTATTTTAATAATAGGACTACCTGGTGAAATATTTGCTCACGGGTCAATGGAAACGCCTTTAAGCCGAATTTATAACTGCCGCCTAGAAAACCCGGAAAATCCAAAATCAGCAGCGTGCCAAGCTGCTGTGCAGGCAGGTGGAACTCAAGCGCTTTACGATTGGAATAGTGTTCGTCAAGGGAACGCGAATGGCCAGCACAAGGCCCTTATCCCTGACGGACAATTGTGTGGCGGTGGTTCTTCCAGCTTTCAAGGCCTTAATCTTGCCAGGGCCGATTGGGTCTCCACCCCAATAGTGCCAGATGCTTATGGGAATTTTGAATTTATCTATCATGCCACAGCACCACACGCGACCCAATCGATGGAATTTTATATCACTAAAGATGGATATAACCCGACCAAGCCACTGGCCTGGGACGATCTAGAAGCACAACCATTTTGTACAATTTCAAATGTGACTTTGCAAAACCAACGCTATCACATGACCTGCCCACTACCACAAAATAAAAGTGGGAAACATTTGATTTATCATATTTGGCAAAGATCAGACAGTCCTGAAGCGTTTTATTCTTGTAGTGACGTTGAGTTTATGGGCAATGATGAACCACCAACAACATGGCATGATCTTGGACAAGTCCGCGCACAACAAGATTTGACAACAAGAAGCAAAATTACATTACGTTTGTTTGAGGTAGACCCATACACTGGCAATTTTAACGATGTTGAGTCGCACAAGATTATCCTTGGGAGGGGTAAGGGTGCCTCAAGCGAATGGCCATTTTACCTTGCTCAAAAAGTGAATTCAAACTCATCGCTGGTTACTATTGGCGTGCTCCAGAAAGATGGCAATATCCGGCCTGTACAAGACGATCAAGCTAATCGCGTTTATACCCAGTCAGATAGACAGCTCAATTTTGAAATTGAGATCCGCAAACATAAACCACGAGATGATCAATCACCAGTCGCAAAAATTACTGCAAGCCAAAACAAAATTATCGGACCAGGAACAATTGTCGTGTCAGGTACCCAATCAACTGACCCCAACAATCTATCTCTCAGCTATAAATGGCGTTTGGTATCAGGAGAAGCGAAGATTGACTCTCCGGCTGCAGCAGAAACAACTGTAGCATTTCCAAATCTTTCGTCAGACCAAATCGTTACTATTAAACTGATCGTCAATAATGGAACGCATGTTGACAGGACAACTCTGGCGATCACACACCTGACGGATTCCGGCAGCGGCCCCAAAGATGATTATGACTACGTCTATCCTGATGGCCGAGGTCTATACGAACCTGGTACTATCGTACTTGGAGGTGACTTAAACCGATACCAATGTCGGCCATGGCCGAATTCGGGCTGGTGCAACATTGCTTCTGATTTATACTATGCACCTGGAACTGGGTTAGCTTGGCAAGATGCCTGGACACGTTTGAATAATTAATTCTCGCCCTATAGAATTGGCAGGACATCCTGCAAGGGGTGTCCTGCCAAACAAGCAACCCCAAGACAAACGGCAAATTTGTTTTAACGCATTTTTGCTTTATTTTGGTCATTGTCAAATAATCGAATACCATTTACACATTTATCGCCCAGTTTCTCATCGTCCCCAAAACACTTACACAACAAAATATCCTATCAACCACATTAAATTTAATGTGAATTTATTTCTCAGAAGCTAAAAGATTTTCCATAGTCAGAAAATAAATTTCCGATAATTTTTCGATTTCTTTGATGGCGACATTTTCATTGATCTTGTGTATGGTCTCATTGCACGGTCCAAATTCTACGACTTGCGTGCAAATGTCAGCGATAAAGCGTCCGTCAGAGGTGCCGCCTGAGGTGGAAAGTTGTGGTGTTATCCCAGTTGCTTTTGTTACGGCGTCAGTCATTGCTTTGGCGAGTTCTGCATTGGGGGTGAGGAATGGTTTGCCAGAGAGCGCCCACTGTAAGTCATAGTCCAACCCATGTTGATCAAGAATATCATGCAATCTGGTTTTTAATGATTCAACGGTGCTAGCTGTTGAGAAGCGGAAGTTAAATAGCAGATTGATCGTTCCAGGGATGACATTGGTTGCACCAGTGCCGCCATTTATGTTTGAAATATGCCAAGTGGTTGGCGGAAAATATTCGTTACCACTGTCCCACTGGGTTTTTGCTAGTTCCGCTATCGCCGGTGCAGCCAAATGAATTGGATTTTTGGCGAGGTGTGGGTAGGCAATATGTCCCTGTGTGCCTTTAATGGTCAAATTACCGGATAATGATCCGCGCCGACCATTCTTAATGGTATCCCCCAATTCATTGGTGCAAGTCGGCTCACCGACAATGCAATAATCCAACAATTCATTACGTGCCTTCAGTGTTTCGACAACTTTGACGGTGCCATCTATGGCGGGGCCTTCTTCGTCGGAGGTAATTAACAATGCGATGGAACCATGATGCGAGCTGTGTTTGTCAACAAACGACTCGATGGCTGTGATAAACGCTGCCAACGACGTTTTCATGTCAGCGGCGCCGCGTCCAAAAAGACGCTCATCACGGATAGTCGGTGTGAATGGTTCGCTATCCCAGTGTTCTAATGGTCCGGTAGGCACTACGTCGGTATGACCGGCAAAACAGAGTACTGGTGAGGTCGTGCCACGTCGTGCCCATAAATTATCCACGTCACCGAAACGCATTTTTTCGATGTTAAACCCAAGTTGTTCTAATCGGCTAATTAAGATTTCTTGACATTCGTCATCAGCCGGGGTTAATGAACGACGGGCGATTAGTGTTTTGGCAAGTGCCAATGTATCGGTGGACATAATGTTTCCTTAATCGTTATTTGCAAAAAATAATCATGCCCACCATTACCGTATGGCAACATTTTGTTATTTTTTAGTGTTAATTGGGGTGTTAACTGATAATTAACCTTAAATTTGGCTTTATTAGGCATAAAATTGTTTTATGATTATTGCTGCACCGAAGGTTAATATTTGCTTTCAAGATAATGTCTATTTTTTGATATGAGTGTTGTCAGTACAGAAGCTCGATTTTACACTTCTAGTTAAACTCATGCACTGTTAGGTCGGATTGTTTTTGCTTCTAAATTTATCAAAGGGAATTTAGTTATGCTCCTGTCTCTCTTCTACATATTTTTATTTCTGATTGCAGTGATTGGTTTGGTCCTTTTTGTGCCAATCTTGCGTCGTTTAATAGTTTCTAATCAGATTCTCAAAATCTTTCGTAAATTGCTGCCTCAGATATCACAAACAGAACAAGATGCGTTGGATGCGGGTACAGTATGGTGGGACGGTGATTTATTTAGCGGCAAGCCGGATTGGAATAAATTGTTGGCTTATCCAAAACCGAAATTAAGCGCTGAGGAAGAAGCTTTTATCAATGGTCCGGTGGAACAACTTTGCGACATGCTGGATGAATGGAATATTACGCATGAATTGCATGATTTGCCCCCTGAGATCTGGCAGTTTATTAAGGACAAAGGGTTTTTCGGGCTGATTATCCCTAAGCAATATGGTGGTTATGGTTTTTCAGCATTAGCACATTCTCAGGTCGTGATGAAGGTAGGTTCGCGCAGTGGTACTGCTGCGGTAACGGTGATGGTGCCAAATTCTCTGGGGCCGGCGGAATTACTTCTACACTATGGTACAGACGAGCAAAAAAATCATTATTTGCCACGACTGGCAAAGGGATTGGAGGTGCCTTGTTTTGCTTTGACATCGCCTGACGCGGGTTCAGATGCGGGATCAATCCCGGACTTTGGTATTGTTTGCCGTGGTGAATTTGAGGGCAAGCAGGATGTGTTGGGTATGCGGGTCACTTGGGAAAAGCGGTATATTACCTTGGGGCCGGTTGCGACAATTCTAGGGTTGGCATTTAAACTTTATGATCCAGATCGATTATTAGGTGGTGATGAAGACTTAGGGATTACACTGGCACTGATTCCAACCAATACCCCTGGCGTTGAAATTGGTCGTCGCCATTTTCCACTGGATGCGGCATTTCAAAACGGTCCTAATTCGGGCAAAGATGTTTTTGTCCCTATGGAATGGATTATCGGTGAACAAGAAGGGGTGGGGAATGGTTGGCGGATGCTGATGAATTGCTTGGCGGCAGGCCGTTCCATTTCATTGCCGGCCACTAGTGTGGGAGCGGCAAAACTGGCGGCCCGTACCAGCGGTGCTTATAGCCGGGTGCGCGTGCAGTTTAATACACCAATCGGTTATTTTGAAGGAGTGGAAGAAGCGTTAGCACGCATTGCCGGTAATACTTATATGATGGATGCAGCGCGTGTGATGACGGCGAGCGCGGTTGATCTGGGTGAGAAACCTTCAGTAATTTCTGCAATCGTTAAATATCATTTGACTGAACGTGCACGCCAAACAGTTATTGATGCGATGGATATTCATGGCGGCAAGGGTATTTGTCTTGGTCCGCAAAATTATTTGGGACGATCCTACCAACATATTCCGGTCAGTATTACTGTTGAAGGTGCCAATATTTTGACACGCAATATGATTATTTTCGGTCAGGGCGCGATACGATGTCATCCCTTTATTTTGCAAGAAGTGAACGCTGCGCATGAACAAGATCAAAAGCGTGCTTCTGTTGATTTTGATCAGGCTTTGGCTGGACATGTGGTGTTTAGTGTTCGTAACACGATAAATAGTCTGGCATATGGATTATTTGGCAAGTATATGAAGGCGAGTGTTCCAGATAATGCAGAGCCGGAAACTGTGATTTACTATCAGCAACTCACACGTTTTTCGGCCAGTTTTGCATTTGTTTCTGATATTGCCTTACTTCTTTTGGGTGGTGCGTTAAAACGTAAAGAACGATTGTCGGCCAGGTTGGGTGATATTCTGAGTATGCTCTATTTATGTTCTGCAACGCTGAAACGTTTTGAAGAGGATGGTCGTCCACAATCTGATCTGCCTTTATTACATTGGTCGATGCAAGATGCGATTTATCGTATGCAGCAAGCTTTTGATGAATTTTTAAATAATTTTCCAGCACATGTGGCATTGGTCTGGATGATTCGAAAAATTGTATTCCCGTTGGGTAAACGTTGCAGTCCACCTTCGGATGCATTAAGTCATGAGGTTGCGGCGTTAATACTGACACCTAGTGAAGCGCGTGACCGTTTGACTGCTGGAATTTATGTGCCGACGGCTGATGGTGAGCCAATGAGTTATTTGGAACAAGCTTTACAATGTGCGGTTGAGTGTGCACCTGTTGAAGCGAAATTACGTAAAGCTGTTAAATCCGGTCAAGTGACCGCCAAGGGAGATGAAAAAATCACACAGGCTGTGCAACAAGGCGTCATTGATGCCGCTGAAGCAGAACAACTGAAAAAAATGAAATCGTTACGTGCCGCCGTCATTATGGTGGATGACTTTTCGTCCGATTTTGATGATGAACAAACCACATCAATGGCTGACGTTAGTACATCTAGTGTACCTAACGTGTTCGAATCAAGCCGTTTGAGTAAATTAGCCGCTTCGGATATCTTTAATACGACGGATGAAACGAAAACAGATAAAGATGTCAATAAAGGACATCCAGACCAGGTGAAATAACATGACTGATAATATTTCTGTTGATCAAGTAATGACGCTTGATGGGTTATTTAGTGAGCGGGTAAGACGGTCACCCACGCAAGCAGCATACCGCTATTATGATCAGACCAGTGAACAATGGAGCCACTATACGTGGGCGCAAATGAGTCATGCCGTGGCGTGTTGGCAAACTGCGCTATTAAAAGAAGGACTCCAGCCGGGAGATCGCGTTGCCGTGATGTTGAGAAATTGTCCGGAGTGGGTGATGTTTGAGCAGGCGGCTTTGGGTCTTGGGCTCATCGTGGTACCGTTTTATACAGAAGACCGTGCTGAGAATGTTGCCTATATGATGGCTGATGCCGGGGTTAAGTTTTTGTTGTTAGAGCAATCTGTGCATTGGCAGGAAGTTAGTGAAGCTTGTAGTGAAACAGAAGGATTAAAGCGGATTGTCTTAGTGGATACGTCTGGCGCGAATGTTTATCAGCTAATGGATAAGGGTTTGCTTGTGGCACTGATTAATTGGCTATCTTCAAAAGAAAATGGTGTGCAGCATATTAATCATGACCCGCATGCGCTGGCCACCATTATCTACACATCGGGTACTACAGGTAAACCAAAAGGCGTGATGCTTAGCCACCATAATATATTGACTAACACGGCAGCGTGTTTGCAAATTGCGCCTATGCTCCAGGATGATTTGTTACTTTCATTCCTACCTTTATCACATACTTTTGAACGCACGGTAGGCTACTATATGCCGATGATGTGTGGTGCCAGTATTGCTTATGCTCGTTCTATCCAGCAATTACAGGAAGACCTAATATTAATTCGTCCGACTGTTTTGGTATCGGTGCCACGAATCTATGAACGGGTTTATGCGGGTATTCAAGCTAAGCTTGCTTCAGGTTCCGCATTTGCTCGCTGGTTATTTAATTTTGCCGTTGATGTGGGCTATAGTCGGTTTGAGCATCAACAAGGTCGCGGTTCTTGGCAAGCAAGTCATTTGTTGTGGCCGTTGTTAAAAAAAATGGTGGCTACTAAACTAATGGCTAAACTGGGTGGACGATTGCGTCGAGCAACCAGTGGTGGTGCTGCATTATCCGCAGAAATATCGCGTGTTTTTATTGGTTTGGGCTTGCCTATTTCGCAAGGTTTCGGCATGACGGAAAGTAGCCCAGTCGTCTGTGCCAATCGACTGGAAGATAATGTCCCTACAACTGTTGGAAAACCCATTCCAGGGGTGGAAGTCAAATTAGGGGAGAATGATGCTTTGTTGATTAAAGGGCCCAATGTAATGTTAGGGTACTGGAATAACCCGCAAGCAACTAAAGCGGTTCTTTCTGATGATGGCTGGTTAAATTCTGGTGATGTGGCTTCTATTGACGAAGAAGGGCGAGTAAAGATCACTGGACGGTTGAAAGAAATTATTGTGCTATCAACTGGGGAGAAAGTGCCGCCGGGTGATATGGAGGCTGCTATTTTACGTGATCCGCTGTTTGAGCAGGTCATGGTGTTTGGAGAGGCACGCCCTTATTTATCGGTATTAGCCGTTGTTAATGCAGTAAATTGGCAGAAAGTAGCTGCGTTGTATGGTCTTGATGCAAATCTGGCAAACTCTGGACAGAAGCGAAAAGTAGAAGAAATTCTGTTGGATAAAATAACTGAACAAACCAGTGCTTTTCCAGGATATGCTCGGATAAGACGAGTAGCCCTAATGCCGGATCACTGGACGGTTGAGAATGAGATGTTGACGCCTACTTTAAAGCTTAAGCGTAACAAAATATTGGATCATTACTCGGAAGATATTGCGCATCTTTATAGTGGACGTCATTGATTCGATCAAACAAAAAGATATGAATATTTAAAGGGCGCCTCTAAAAATTCGGATTTCTAAACAAGACAAGGCGAGAACAAAAAATATTGACGCAGCATATAACTGATATGCAAGGAGATATTTTTTGTGAGTAACGCAGTATTGTGACGAAACGGGGTAAGCAGGCAATTCGCTTTGCAGATGCTCGCAAATATGGATTTTTAGAGGTGCCCTAAAGTTTTTTGATTCTAAAAGAGGGTGATATGCGTTTCTCATATATAACTATTTTGCTTATGTTCTTGCTCCTATCAGGTTGTTCCGTTTCTTATTCCATAGGTAAGTCGTCGGACTCAATTTCAACCAGCTCTGATTCGATTTCGGCATCTTCAGATAGTAGTGGCGATGATGATGCGGCGGATGTTGCAGCGAATCGATACATGGATGATGTCGTTGCAGCAACGGTTAGTTTTGTATCTGATCAGGCGGGTAGTGATGCCTTCCAAAAAACGATCACCGGTATTGCGTTAAATCATGGGATTGTTGATTGGGAGCAGGAAGATATGACCTATAAGGCGATGGGCCAAGGATTGAAGCGTGCAGGTGTTGATGTGCACACAATTGCGGAGTATCCGTTCTTTCGTATTTTAACTAACCGCGCAGCCTATTCTCTGGTATTGACCGGATACCATCATCCTTCATAGACGATTAACATTGATTCAGTTTTTTGGATTACTATTTTTGGTGTTAACCTTATGTTTCTGGGCGGACGAGGTAAAAACTGCAGAGCCTTTTGAAAAAACAACGCTGGATTTTGTTTATGTGAATGCCAATATCGGGGAAGCAGCAGGTGGGCATACAGCAATAAGGCTCGGTTCAGATATATTTCATTTTCAATTTTTTCCTGATGGTAAGTTTCTTTTAGTACGTGAATCGTGGTCTCATTTTCGTTATATTTATAATGAACTTCGAAATCGTTCCATCTTTGTTAGCCAGATTACATTAGCACCGAAAACATTTGAAACTTTAAAAAACCATTTTACCCAACAGCTTGTTATCCAACAAACAAAATTGAATGCTTTACAGTCGGTTGAGCGTGAACGAGCACTGCTAACGCAATTGGATCAAGGCGAGACAAAACTGCGCTTGGATACTGTGGGGCTTTTTGATTTTGACGGTGCGGAAGACGAGAGCATTCGACAGTTGCAGACAACCATTCAAAGTGTACTGGGCGATGATTTTTTGCTGCAAAGACGTATGCAACTTGAGATGGAATTAGCACAATACAAATTTTCGGCTGATTCACAATTGATGTTGGAGCGCTGGGTGAGCGTATTGCAAGAGTTATTACTTGAACAGGCATTCTTTCGTATCCTAGATGAAAAAGTGCCGCTAGCGCAAGCGAGCGTGCTTGAAACGTCTATCGGGAATCAAGAAGGTTTAACAGAAGCGCAGAGGCTTGTTTTGAGTGACTATCGTGAACAATTGGCGCTGTCAATTGCTGGCCTAATAAAATCGCGGCGTCCTGATCGGACACGGGCTTTATTGTTGCAGACTGCTCGGTATCTTGTTGTCAATCATTCATTGGCCAACAATAAATTATTTACACTCGATCCATTTTCATCTCGGTCTAATATTGTAAACGCACCCGATCAAGCTGAGCTTCAAGGGTTGCATACGCAGTTACATCAAAATGCTATTCAAGCGAGTGAAGACTTTTATCAAGCAACAGATCATATCAATATTGCTTATACTATCCTTGAATCCGCATTTGGTCGGTTGTTTGAGTTGGAGAATGCGCAAAGAAGCGGCGGACAGATACGTGTTGAAGCTGGTGTATTATTACCGCAACGTGAGGGCTATGTTGGTGTTGATTTTTCGTCTGACTTGCCTCAATTATGGATGCTTTTGGTGGAAGCAGAGCAACAGGCGCTGACATTAAGGCGGCAGATTGAAGATCAATATTTTTATCACTTGATTAGCAGAAATTGTGCAACAGAACTAATACGGACATTAAACGCCGCGTTCGTTGATCAGTCTATTGGGTTATCTGAACTAGGCGGTTGGCTGGAACCTAATGAGCGTTTTATTTTTATTCCCTATCAATTTTACAATCAAGTGAATAACGAATTTCCGGTTATTGAGCAGACAATATTCACTTCTCGTCGTTTAAAGCAGCTTGATGAAATGCAGCAGTGGCATAATAAGTCTCAGTTGTGGCTTAATGAATCGAATGTATTGGCTAGTACATTGTATCGTCACAGGGTAGAAGATACATATTTCTTGATGTTTACCGATGATACTTTGTTGTTACGACCTGTTTATGGTGCAGTCAACTTAATATGGGGGGCGATAAACAGTGTGATAGGGTTGTTAAGCTTTCCTGTTGATGATGGGACGCGATTTTATCAAGGGACAAGAGGTATGTTTTATAGCCTACCTGAATTGATGTTTGGGAATATTCGCAAAGGTACTTATGGGTTTGCTCAGCTGGAAACTGTTGGGCCATAAACCTAAATTCCTCAGTTGATCGCTACAAGAACAAACAACCTTATGAAATTAAGGGCGCCTCTAAAAATTCGGATTTCTAAACAAGACAAGGCGAGAACAAAAAATATTGACGCAGCATATAACTGATATGTAAGGAGATATTTTTTGTGAGTAACGCAGTATTGTGACGAAACGGGGTAAGCAGGCAATTCGC